>CAZVTX010000214.1:0-6845 GCA_964629395.1 uncultured archaeon | reverse complement strand
ATCTCTCTCCCGGGAAGGTTCAAGATCAAGAACCTACATTGGCGGAAAAGCTTATTTTTAATGTAAATATTTGTTTGGCCCCACTCTAATTTCACTGTCAAGAAATTATTAATCTTATAAATCTTAATGTTAAACGACCCTCCTCTTAATATCAATCTTACTTTTGTCTGTTGATAATTATATTATCGATAAATTAATTTTTAAATCTAAGGACTCCTTAAAATAAACTTTCATCCCTGAAATTCTTTAATAACAAAGCTAACCAAAAATAAAAATGCCCCCCAAATTTCAAAAAAAACACGCATCATTATTAAAAAGAGAAGTTCCATTGCCTCCAAAATATTATTGTAAGCAAAATTAATAACGCTAACTAACACCATGAACCATAGCCTTAACAACAATAATCACTTGAATTAGCACAAGATAACTTTAATGAAAAAAAAAATTAAATGAAAATCATCGACACTATCGTAAAAGAAACAGAAAATCACTCATGGTAACCTTTACCCAACTGGCTGCGCTAAATAATGTGAAATAGCAAAACACTCTTTTTTTTACAAGAGTGTCCAAAAAAAAAAAAGATCAATTAACCACCCCACTGGTGAAAATCAAAAAACCAATAAATCATTGACCGTCTTGTAAAAAGAATACAAGTTCACGGGGGCTTCCTGCATCCCAACACCCAAATGTTCCGTTACTTCAAAATTTTTTTATTTACAAGCATGTCCAAGAATAAGAAAAAACAAGATTATAGACAAATCTGTAAATAAATAAACCCCCGATCTCTGTTTTTACAATTTAAAGTAATGATGAAATCAAGAAAATTCACATCATCTTTTTCTATATTTTAGCTAAATCTTTTCCTTTGCGTGTTTATTCCTCTAATTTTTAAGTTTTAAAATTTATTTTTCCAAACTAATGATTTTTTTAAACATGTTTAAGACTTTTAACAATTCACGTGTCAACTTGAACTTAGATCATTTAATTCTAATATACATAAACTTCTGAAATCCTTTCTTGAATTTTAATCTAAAAATTTAATTTTACTTAAATTTTTAAGGAGAAATATATTCTGGGTTCTTTTTAAAAAAATCTAATAATTTTTTTCCTTTGTCCGTTATTATATAACAATAACCTCTCCTTGCTCCTTCATCTATCCAGCCCGTTTTTTTAATTAATTCATAAGTTTCCAAAGACTCAAGGTATCTATAAAAATGTCCGCCTTTTATTCCTACATTTTTTTCTTTTAAATATAAAAATAAATCTTTTGTAAAGATTTTTGAATGTATATAAATGAAATTTAATATCATTAACGACTTTAAATTTATAATTCTTTTTATAGGACTTTTTCTACTTAAATCTATTTTAAACATTGAATATATAGAAAAAAAAAGAATTTTTAAAATTTACCTAAAAAAGGTAAAATTATATTTTTTGTCGATTTTAATATGAAATCTTGATAATATAGAATTAATTTTTAAAAAATAAAGAGAATTAATTTGTTTCAATAAACAACAAAAAAAGATTAAAGTTAAGCTAAGTTTAGAGAAATTTGCGTGAAATTTATATATTTAAAGAATATATTATTATACGAAGTTTATTTTTTTTTTTATTTAAATATCTTGAAAAAACTAAATTAATACAATCCATTTGGTTAGAACAAACATGATGAAAAAATATTTTCATTTAGAACCTAAATCAGTAACAGTTAATGATATCATCTTTAATGAAACAGAATTGCCACAAATTCTCGATATAGGTGATTCTGCCAATAATGTAGTATATATCCTCCATAAATACTTGAATAATTATAAGATTGAACAAAATGACATTAAAATTCTGGAAAGATTTAAAAAAATTTTGGATGATGGAGAGAAGGGAAAAAAAATTGTAAAGGAATTAAGATTTAATGGTTCTGAATCGAAAAATATCTCGCTTTATGGAATATTACTAAAATTATTTAGCATTATCCCATTAGACTTCGAATTAAAAAAGGATG
This sequence comes from uncultured archaeon, assembly GCA_964629395.1. Lineage (GTDB taxonomy): Archaea > Asgardarchaeota > Lokiarchaeia > Sigyniarchaeales > SOKP01 > CAZVTX01. The sequence goes on along the minus strand of CAZVTX010000214.1, from coordinate 4,846 downwards.
AAATAGGAAACATGATTCCTGAATTAAAAAATATGATAAATGAATTAATTACAATTATAAAAACTAATAAAGCATCTAAAGAAATTAATAAAAGAGACGAATTTTTTGAAAAACTCATGACTTTCTTATCAAATTTAGTTGAGAGCATTAAAGAATTAAATTATAAATTAACAATTTAATTTCACTTACAACAAAATTCTTTTAAAATATTATGAATATAACACCTATTTCTTTTGAAATTACATATCAAATATTAGAATATTTTGAATCTACCATTTCAGAATTAAAAATTAATAAATATCCTTCCATTCAAGACGTTAAAGTCCTATTTCATTATCTTAACAAAATTATAAAAAAATCAAAAAAATACATTGAAAGCCTTAAAAATGACTTTTTAAAAGAAGCACAAAAGGAAGAAGGAAGAAAATTAGATTTTTTAAAAACCATTGTAAATAAAAACTATTTCTTTTTTAATAAATTAAAATTCATGATACGCATTTTATATGCATTACAATTTTCCAATCTCAATTTTATTAACTATGATTGTTATGAAATTATAAATTATATTAAAAAATTATTATCATTAAAAAATAAAAAGTTTACAAATAAACAAATTTTTTGCATAATTTCAGCAAGTCTAAACTACATTTCATTCAATTGGGCTTCAAATATTTTTGACGATTTAAAAAATTTCTATTTTGATAATGATCCGGATAAAAAAATAGAGTTTCCAGAATTTATACTCATTAGATTCCCTTTTTTATTCAAGGATAACTTTTTAATTAAAACAATCTTATTCCATGAATTCTCTCATGAAATAGATAAAATCCTAGATATTTCAAATTCGTTAACTATTGATCTAAAACCTCATGAAGAGAAACTAGATACTCACGATACCATGTATGTTAAATTTACAAAAATTCTCGAAAATTGGAAAACAGAATTAATAGCAGATTTAATTTCTACTAAAATAATTGGTCCTGCCTTTAGATCTTCTTTAATTTATTGGAGCCTTTTTGAAGAATACGATAAAAGCTCAGACACACATCCTTCTCTCGATTTTAGAATTAAAAGTATTTCAGATTATCTCAAAAAAATTGATTATGAAAATTCAAAGGAGGAGAACTTATTACTTGAATATCTAAATAATTTTTCTAAAAAACCTATAAATCATTCTTCAAATTATGTTTATAACTTAGCTTATACAATTATCGAGGAGAATTACTCCAAAATTATTGAAAAATGTGATGAAGAATTACCTAATTTACCAGAAGAAGACTTAAAAAATTTTCTTAAACCTGATAATGAAGAACAGACTGAATTATTAAACCTTATTAAATTCAACATCCCAATCGGCGCATTTTTACCTTTGTTTTCTTCTAAAAACATAAAAGAGTTAATTCAATATAAACTTACTTCGCTTCCTAAGATTTTTAATATTTTATGGAAATATTTTTTTAAAATTCTTGTCGATAGTAATAAAAATATTGAAGAAAAAATTAAGGAGTTCAAAAATATTGAAGCAAGAGCAAGAAAAAGTATTGACATTTATAGAGGTTTTCGTTTATATCATGATATAAATTTATAATAATTTAAGCATAAAAAAATGACTTTTCTAACAAAAAAAGATATAATAAAGTGGTTAAATAAACCAAACATGTCTGAAAGAATTATAATTTCCCCTTATTTAGATCATAGGCAAATCGGTTCAGCAGGAATAGATCTAAGACTCGCATGTGATTTAATCGTTCCACAAAAAATAAAAACAAGATATTTTGATGCCCTCTCTGATCAAGAAGAAATTGATTTGCAAATAAGAGAGTATACCAATCGAATTAAATTAGATTATGGAGAATCATTTACACTTCATCCCGGGGAATTTATAATTGGAAACACTTTTGAATATATTAGCCTGCCTAAAAATATTATTGCTTTCCTCCATGGTAGAAGTACTTGGGGAAGATTAGGGCTAATTGTTCATGCAACAGCGGGAGTAATTCAATCTAACTTTCAAGGAGTTTTAACTTTTGAATTAACTAACCTAGGATCAATACCCATCCAATTATATCCTCTAATGAGAATTGCCCAACTTGTTTTTTTTAGAACAACAGAAAAAGATTTTGGAGAATCTTCTCCTTCTCAATATTCTAAACACGTTATTTGTGAATTGCCAAATTTTAAAAATGACTATGATGTTGAAAAGTTAAAAAGAATAAAAGAAATCCGAAAAAAAATCCAAGACTATAAAATTGGAAATTTTAATAAAGAAAAATAACTCTTTTTTTAACTAACTCCTAATATGAAATAATTAAATGGAATCTGAATTGCTTGGTCTCCATCTTCATCATCCTGTTTTCTAATAATATCTCCAATTGACGTATTAAATACCCATTTAGACCAATCCCATGTTTGTCCTTCAAGTATCTGCACAATTATGTAAGAACCCCTTCTTAATTTATACCTACTATATATATCTGTGAACCCCATGCCTAAATCAAGTTGCTGGACTTTATGATTTTTTTTACTTCTTTTCAAGATCCCTCTCGTGATTCCTACAACAATTTGACTGGTTATCCCTATTACTGGTTGAGCCATCTTAAGAAAATTTAATCCCAAATTTACAACTCCTGATTCCAGAAATCTTAAAAAAGTCTTATCCTGATTATCTTTTATGTTGATCGTGAGAAACTTAAAAAATAATCCGTTCTCAGAAATATTTAAATTCCTAAATATTGGACGACCATAAACAGAAGCAACACCATCCTCATAAACCTTATAAACTTGACTAAAATGTACCTTCTCAATAATGTTATTTTCTATATTATTTTCCGTATAAAAATTAAAAAGAATTGTATATGGATGCCTTCCAGGATACTTCTTTATTTTAAGCCTGTCTAACGTGATTGAAATGGCCTCACCTCTTAAAGTATCGTCTGGATCAATATCTACGGCGTTTTTTATTTCAACTGTCCCTCTATTCTGCCCACTTTTTGGAGGTAAATACCCTATAGTATAATTATTAGAAAAATATATTCTATTTATCGAACTTGAAGATAAAACACTAGAAAAGGATTTTGAACCAGAAAAATTCTGTAAGTCGCTCATTTCATTTCTAAGCTTTTCTGCATCATCCATGTCCCCAACTTCATGAAGCAATGTTATTAAATCCTCAACATTAAAGTCTCTAATTAAAGGAAAATCCTCAAAAAAATAACTCGAGTCTAAATTCTCACTCATCTAAATCTATACCCGCAATTATTATTATGATATTTATCAATATAAAAAACATGTTAATAACAATAGTACTAAACATATATTTATAAACTTAAATTCTTTATTCTTTAAAGTTTATTATTTCTCATGTAAGAATACCACATCTTAATCTTTATTCCTTAAATATAAATCATTAACCATTAATCTAAAAAATCCTAAAAAAGGACCAAACATCTCATCTTAATAAAAAAACCAACATGCTCCTAATTAATAAAAATTTTCGATTTTACACTTTATCTTAAAATTTCAAGAATTAATGCTCCTAAATTCATGAAATTATCCAAAAACTTGTTACTTTAAAAACAATGCAACCACTAAATAACCACTCTAACCTCAATACAAATTTAAAAATTTTAGATACCTAAAAAATTAAAAAAAATATCTCCCAAATTAAAATCAATTAAACATTCTTTAAAACCTGCTAAAAATTAAACCATAAGAACTATTTCTGCCAATAAATAATCGATTGCACGCTCTCTAAAATTACTTCCAAGAAAAACTTAAAACACAAAGCTTTCTAAACAATGGCTCTCGAGAAAATCAAGAAAATCACGCTTCTAAAAAAATAAATATCATTAATCAGAATAATATCGACAGTTTTGTAAGAGAAATCAAAAATAGTATTGGATACTGATTACCCAACTCACGGGACTATCTATCTAGGTACCTTAATGTCTTCTTTTTTTTCACAAGAATGTCCAGAGAAAAAAGATCTGCTAACTGGCACCATGATGAAAATCAATGAATTATCGACACTCTTGTAAGAAAGGAACTCGTTTAGCTGATATACCCTAAATCCCAGCAATTAAATTTCACCTAACCCCATGTCACCTTCTCTTAAAAGATTATCTAGCAATTTTGAATGAAAAAAAATTAATGCCAAATTATCGCCACTTTTGGAAAAAAAAATTTCCACGGAACATCAAAGCAATGTTGTCCTCCAAAATCCCATTTCCATGACTTATGTTTTTCACCTGAATGCCCAAGAATGGATGAATGAAAAACTATTACAAAATACCAACATCTCTGTAAAAAACATGTAATGGCAAGAGTTGAAAATATGAACCCAAATGCCATTCACCGTGCTTTTCATCGTCCAAGGATGCCCAAAAAAAGAAAAAATCATGTCAAATCATCGACAATTCTGTAAAAAATAAACTATTCCCAAGGCACATTCCCAATTCATCCACCGTCTCATTATTTTTCTCATACAAGAATGTCCAGAAATAAAGATCAGTTAATTACAAGCATGATAAAAATCAAAAAAACAATAAATCACCGACAGTCTTGTAAAAAGAATCACAAGTTCACGAGGGTTCCTTTCATAACAACACGCAAAAGTTCCATTATTTTATAACATTTTTCTATTTGCAAGAATGTCCAAAAGTGGGAAAAAACAATATTATCGACACTATTGTAAAAGAAAACTTGTACCCAAGTTGCCTTTCCTAGTCCATCTATCTATTCCATCCTTTTCATATCATGCAAGAATGTCTAAAAACAAGAAAAAATAAAATTATCGACACGTCTGTAAAAAAATAAACCCCGATCTCTGGTTATATTTGCATGGCTC
>CAZVTX010000213.1:0-6849 GCA_964629395.1 uncultured archaeon | reverse complement strand
TATTTGGTTTAGCGATTCAGAATGTTATTTTTGATTACTTAAATACAAGATATGGAGTTGAAACTTATTCCTATTTTTCTATCGAAGAATTAATGAATATTATCATATATATGGGAATTATTCTCCTAATTTTAGCTATAATAGAACTAAGTATTGCAATATTATTATTATTAAAATTAAAATATTCATGGAAATTTGCAATTTATTTTCATTTAATACTCTCTTGGACTATTGCGGGGCTTTTAATTGCCTGTTATCTTAGCGAAAATGAAGTAAAAGAATTTATATCAAAAAAAGAGGAAGCATTGGCACCGATTTATAAATAAAAAATGTGGATAAATAGGAAATAAGGGGATAACATTAGAACGATAAAAATAAATATCTTTTTCGGTGCAAATGCTTCATAAAATTAAATAATCTATTTTTATTTAAAGGAAAAATCAACAATATTAAAAAAGAACTTCAATTTCCTCATTAGATATAAAAAATTGAAAATAAAAAATAAAATTAACGTTTTAAATTGGCAGAAACCCAATCGTAATAACCCATTCTGTCAAGCTCTTTTGGGACTTCCTTGAAAAATTGTCCGGTTATTTCTTTAATTGCTCTTGCAGCAACAGGATGAAACATCATAGCAAGATCTAAGCCTACAAGCGATAAAGAAAGTGCATTTATTATTTCCCATATTGGACCTCTATATTGGCGTAATCCCCATTCTGGAACCAGTTTTTCGCTCATCCAAGCTTCTCTTGCACCCCAAGCGTTTGTTGTTCCTCCTGAAATCGGAAATGCTAAATCAGTTTCACCGAGTAATCCTGCCATTCTCATTCTTTGATAAATACTGAAAGAATATTCCAAACCATATCCAAGTGTCGCACATGTAGGGTCCATTACAATTCTATTTCTCGGTAATCCTAATTCCATAGCATCTTTATTCATTTTAATTTGTGCATTCATATCTAAACTTGTCCAGAGTAAGCAATTATGATCATATTTTACTGCCAGCGGAACAACCTCTTCCCATGTTGCTTTATCTGCTGCGGAAAGCATTAAAACCTCGCTTTCGGCTATTGCAGCTAATTCTTTAAACATTTCAACATCTTTTTTCTTATTTCCCGAACATCCGATTATTACAGGTACATCAACTGCTTGAAGAATTTCTTCAAACAACTGTTTTGATTTAGAAACGGGCCAATCTAAAGTTCCTGGGTCAATACCTAAACTATGAAAGGTTACACATTCAGCACCAAATTTTTCAACAGCAAATTTAGCCCATTCGGCAGGGTTTCCTAGTACTTCTTTATATTCTTCTTTAATAGGCTTTGGGAGCATCATTTTATCTCCCATATCAAAAACATCGTAAGTAATTAATGGTGGATTTGGATTTCTTTTATCCAAACCAAGGAAATTAAAGAAAGGAGGTACTTTTTCACCACCAATGGTACATGTTTTTCCATTACTCCTAATAAATTGAATTGTCTCGATTTCTCCCGGAAATTCTAACTCTAAGGAAAATTTAGCAGGAGTCCATTCGACTTTTCCAAGTGCAGGTAAACCCATAGCTTGAGCCGCTGTTGAGATTATTTGCGGAAGCATTTGAAATTCTAAATATTCGGCAAATAAATCAACGTCTACTAGTTCGAGTTCCTCAACATCTTTCATTAATTCGGCTAACTTTTTACTAAATTCTTCCAATTTAATTCACTTAAAATTTTTTAATCTTGTTTAGAATTGATTAAGTAAGTAATTATTATATAAAATTTAAAATTAATTAGCGTAAATTGATCATCTAGCATCTTAATTCGACACTTTATCGAAAAACAAACATAAAAATACATTTGCATTATCGAAAATAATCACTATTTAAATAGTATCAATTTTCAATTTTGATAATAATTTTATATTTGCAAAATTTGGAAAAAAAATTTATATTCTCTTAGATTTTTGAGACTTAATGATAATAATAATTCCTGCAATTATCGTTAAAAGTAAAACTTCAAGAGGAAAGCCCGGCATTGCAGGTATAAAATATCTTGTTAATTTTTTCGTGCTTTCCAATGTAAATATATCCGGTCCATTTTCAAGTAATACAATTTCAATATAATATATTTGATTTTTATCTGCAGTGAAATTTATATATAAGTTTCCGTGTAAATCATATAAAATCGCTTTATCATATATTTTACTACTCAATTCCCGATCTTGGGTAATATAATCCTTTTCGGGTTTTTCATCGAATAAGAAAATACCAAAATCGCCTTTTCCGTCTGGTTTTAACCAGATTTCGATTCTTTCATTTTCTTCCATATCAAAAATGAAGAATATTGCTGTTCCTTCATTCATTCTGTCTACATATGAGAATTCTTTATCACTAGCTGCGACTAAGATCGCTGCATTAACTATTACAGATAAAAACAACAATAAGAAAAGACTTGATTTAGTTTTCATTGCTATAAATTCAATTCTATTTATAAAAATAATTATATTTGTCCTTTATTAATATTTATCGTTTAATTTTATTCTATAATTCTCTTTTTAGTAAAATTTACTAAGCCATCAGCAGCGATTATTTCGGTAAGGAACTTAGGCATTTTTTTTATTTCAAAAGATTTTTTTGTAGTCAGATTTTTGATTATTCCTTCATTAAAATTAATTTCAAGCTCATCTCCGGTATTTAATTCTTTTATTTCATTAAATTCAATAATGGGAAGTCCTATATTAATTGCGTTCCTAAAAAAGATTCTGGCGAACGATGGAGCTATAACGCAGTTTATTCCTGCAGCTTTGATTGAAATTGGGGCTTGTTCTCTACTTGATCCGCAACCAAAATTTGCATCGGCGACTAAGATATTTGTTCCCATTTCCCGAATTTTTGGAATAAAATCCTTATCTAAATCTTCCATACAATGCGCTGCTAAATGATCAGGATCGGATTTATTAAGATATCTCGCAGGAATTATTAAATCAGTATTTATATTTTTTTCATCATATTTTATTACTTTACCTTTCATAATATCATCCTTTTATTTTATTTTTTTTATGATGGAGCACAGATATAACCCTTAATTGCAGAAGCGGCTGCAATTGCAGGATTGGCTAAATATACTTCGCTTTCTACGTGTCCCATTCTGCCTACAAAATTCCTATTAGTTGTTGATATTGCTCTTTCTCCTGCAGCTAAAATCCCCATATGTCCTCCGAGACATGGTCCGCATGTTGGCGTTGATACTATTGCTCCAGCATTAAGAAATATTTCTATTAACCCCTCTTTTAGAGCATCCAAATATATTTTTTGAGTTCCGGGTATGACGATGCATCTTACATGAGGATGTATTTTCTGATTTTTTAATATTTGGGCAGCAATTCTTAAATCTTCTAATCGCCCATTAGTGCAAGAACCTATAACAGCTTGGTTGATTTCTATATTTAGACTTTCTACTTCTGATATCGGCTTAGAATTTTCAGGTAAATGAGGTAATGCAACTTGAGGCTCAATTGAATTGCATTCAAATTCTATAATATCTGCATAATCAGCATCTTTATCACTTTCATAAAACTTATAATTATTAACGCCAATCTTTTCCAAATATTCTTTTGTAATTTTATCGGGAATGATGATACCATTTTTACCTCCTGCCTCTATTGCCATATTACACATAGTAAATCTATTAGCCATAGATAATTTTTCAATGACTCCTCCGGTAAATTCCATAGCTTTATATGTAGCTCCATCTACTCCGATTTGTCCGATTGTATATAAAATAAGATCTTTACCTGAAACCCATTTGTTTAAATTTCCTGAATAAGTAAATTTTATTGTTTCGGGTATTTTAAACCAACAATACCCGGAAGTCATAGCAGCTCCTAAATCAGTTGATCCTACACCAGTTGAAAATGCTCCTAACGCTCCATAAGTGCATGTATGGGAATCGGCTCCAATAAACACCTCTCCCGAAGCAACGAGTCCTTGTTCGGGAATTAAACAATGTTCTATACCAACACGGCCTATTTCAAAATAATTTATAATTTTATATTCTCTTGCAAATTCTCTTAAAATTTTACATTGTTCTGCAGAAGCAACATCCTTGTTTGGAGTAAAATGATCTGGCGTAAGAATAATCCTTTTATTATCAAAAACTCCCTTATTTGTTCCTTCTACAATTTGTTTAAAAACTTTAATTGCAATTGGGGCAGTAATATCATTTGCCAAGCATTTATCGACTTTAGCAAGTATAAAATCACCGGCAGAAGCATTTTTATCATTGCAATGGGCTCTCAATATTTTTTCTGTGATGGTATAACCCATATTTGTAAACCTTTCGAAATTTTTTAATTGTATCTTCTCTAAAATTTTCCAATTATTTATATCTTAAATTTTTAATCGTTTTTCAAGCAAAATTTTTTTGAATAATTAAATTTTTAATTTATTATCAATCAAATTGAGATTCTTTAAAGTATGAAATTTGAAAATTTAGATTTCGAGAAATTACACGGCTTAGGAAACGACTATATCGTAATAAATGATATTAAATGGAATGTACCGGAAGATTTAAAGGCTATTCTTGCAAAAAAACTATGCCGACGTGGCTTTTCAGTAGGCGCAGATGGCTTAATATATGTGTGTAAATCGGAGGCTGCCGATATTAGGATGAGAATCTTTAATGATGATGGTTCCGAGGCTGAAATGTGCGGAAATGGAATCAGATGCTTTTCAAAATATATATATGAAAATAATATTATTAAAAAAGACTCTATTAAAGTGGAAACATTAAAGGGAATATTAACAGCAGAGCTTAATGTAATTAATGATGAAGTTAAAAGTGTTAAAATAAATATGGGGGCCCCCATCCTAAAATGTAAAGATGTCCCTGTTATCCCAGGAAAATCCGAGGATATCTGTATTGATGAGCCGATTAAAGTATTAGATAAAACTTTTCATTTTACTGCTGTTTCAATGGGTAACCCTCATGCGGTTATTTTCACGGACGATGTTATTGATGATGAAGATTTAAAAAAATATGGTGCTGCTATAGAACCTCACGAACGATTTCCTAATAAAGTTAATGTAGAATTTGTTAAAGTATTATCTGATAGAGAGGCAAGGCTTAGAGTGTTTGAGAGAGGCGTTGGCGTCACAAATTCTTGCGGGACAGGAACTTGTGCTGCTGTAGTAGCAGGAACATTATTAGGGAAATTTAAAGAAAACGTTCCTATTAAGGTTCATAATGATGGGGGAATTTTACATATTACATATATTAATAATGAAGTTTTTATGGAAGGCCCCGTTGAGAGAGCTTATAGGGGCTTAATAGATGAGATCGAAATTTAAATTTTTAAAAAGAGGTTAATAAAATGAATTATCAAGATTGGCTAAAATATAAAGATTTGGAATATAAAGAAGGAATATTATATATGGCAGAGGTGAACACACTTGATATCGCGAAGGAATACAAAACACCATTATATGTCATAAATGAGCGTCTTATTCGCAAAAGGTATCGGGATTTAAAAGCTATTATCGATTCAGAATATAAAAAAAATGAGATACATTTTGCTGTTAAAGCAAATTCTAATTTATCGGTTTTAAAAATTCTATATTCAGAAGGTGCAGGATTTGATTGTACTTCTCAAGGAGAAATTTATACTTGTTTTAAAGCAGGAGCCTCTGCTGATAAAATTATTTATACCGGTAATATGTTTACTAATGATGATTTTGAATTTGCTGTGTCTAATAATGTTATGGTAAATCTTGATAGTATTAGCCAATTAAGGCGTTTGGCAAAAATTCATGATAAATTGGGCAAAGAAAAGAAAATGATCTCTTTTAGAATTAATCCTGAATTTGGTGCTGGACATCATGCGCATACAATTACTGCTGGTAAAGAAATAAAATTCGGAATATTAGATAGTCAGGTAATTGAAGCTTATTCTAAAGCTAAAGAGTTAGGTTTTAAAAAATTCGGGACTCACATACATATTGGTTCCGGTATTATAAACCCATACGATTATGATAAAGCCGTTCAAAAATATCTTGAGATAATTGCAGATTTAACTAATAAACTTAATATTACTCTCGAATTTGTAGATTTCGGTGGGGGATCGGTATTCCTTACCGACCAAATGAAGAGCCTATGGATTTAAATGTATATAAAGAAATAGTGATAAAGAGATTTAAGGAATTAGTAGAGAAGGGAGATATCGGTGAGCCGACCTTTAAAATTGAGCCTGGGAGATATCTATGCTGCGAGTCGAGCATTATTCTTACACAAATAAACACTATTAAATTTAATGGATATAAATGGTTTGCCGGTTTAGATGCTGGATTCAATACATTGATAAGACCTACGATGTATGGGTCATATCATCATATAATTCCTTGCGATATTTCTGAACAAAGAAAAACAATTACATATGATATTGCCGGACCGATTTGTGAATCGGGAGACATATTAGGGAAAGAGCGTGAATTACCGGAATTAAAAGAAGAAGAATATTTAGCAATATTGGATGCTGGTGCATATGGATATACAATGAGTAGTCCCTATAATTCCCGGCCTCGTCCGGCAGAAGTATTAATAAATCAAGGTAAAATATATAAAGTTCGGGAAGCCGAAACATTTGATGACCTTCTTGAAAAGCAAATAATCCCCGAACATTTGAAATGATTCGCTTATTTTTTAACCAAATCTATTTCTTTATTCTTTTAAATTAGTAAAAGATAAGATTATAGGATGCAGATCAGAGCAGATCAGTGTTTTCATCAACCCGCAGGTTTCATAGCGCCTAATCTTCATCGAGCTTGATTAAAGGGTATCCTGTCTTTAATCAAACTCGCATCCTATAACCTTA
>CAZVTX010000212.1:0-6861 GCA_964629395.1 uncultured archaeon | reverse complement strand
CTTAAATCTGTTATATCTTCATTAACAACCGCAATATTATCCGTTTGAGCCAAAAAAACTAATCCATCAATATTAAAACGAGCTTTTGCTAAAGTTGGAATTAAACCATTCGCACCAATTATAACTCCTTTATTAATTTTTTCGCAGTTGCTATTAATTAAGAAATTTTCAAGAATCTCCTTATTCGTTGATGTTGCATAAACTTTCGGAATTTTTGAATTCAATTTATTACTGCTAACGGGATATGCCCCTAATGCAACTATTAATTTGACACCAAGATTATAAATTATTTCTGCAAGAAAATTTGAAATTTTATAGATTCCTTTTGGTGTTAAACTTTGAGCATCAGCCGTAATTAATATTAAATCTCTCAATTTATTTGGATCTTTCCAATAAAGGATCTCTGCCTTAGGAGGCGATAAAAGACTTTCATCAATTATTGCACCTGCCGGATAATCATCAAATATAATATCAATATAATTTTTTGCATGTAATTGTCCGATTAAAGAGTCTATCGCAAATTTACCGATATCCGCTATTCCTGGCATTCCTAAAATACATATAGGATTAATAAAATCCTCCTTTGAGAGATCCTCATGTTTAATAATTTTTATTCCCGAATCTATCATTTCCTTATACCTTTTAATTTCAACCATATTTTTTAGGTCTTTAATCAAAATTTTAAAAACCCATATTATACGGATATTTTTAATTCAAATTTGTTAATTATTTTTTAATTGGAAAACTTCGATTAAGAAAGTAAATATTATGCAGATAGAGTGAAGATATTGTGATTTATAATATCACAAAAATACAATTATCAAAAATAAAATCAAATTTTAGATATTTTTATGAATTCTAATTATTATTAGAAAATTGAGATTTTTGGTTATGAATGATTTAAAATATAAATGTATGAAATGCGGAACTTGTTGTCATGAAATTCCGCAATGTCCGGGTGCAAAAAGAATTCCTTTATACCCGGAAGAAGTCAATAAATTAATAAAAATAGCAAAAGAAAGGAATATTGATTTTAAAGTAATAGAAGATCTTGTTTTTCCTGATGTTCTTAATAAAAAGATCTTAGTTATAACTTATAAAATAATTTTAGACAATGAAACCAAGGGCTGCCCTTTTTATGATGAATCTTTTGGATGTACCATCCATGAAATTAAACCTTTAGCATGTCAAGCTTATCCTTTATCTTTAAAAACTATTGATGCTTTTAATCTTGAAATCACAATCGATCCGTTATGCAATTTTGTAATTGCTAATCGAGAAGAATTAAAAAGAAAAGCAGATTTAGAAAGTATTAAAAAAGTATTCAAAGATGAATTTCCTAAAGCGGAACTATTTTTTAAAAAAAATAAAAAATTACAATTAAAAATAAGAAAACTTGAAGCCGAAAATAAAATAAAGATTGCAAGAAAAATTACCTTAGAAGAATTTAATGAAGCTTTAAAAAAATGGGATAGGGAAGATATTATCGTATGAAAAAATTTATTTCTTTATTATCCAGCGGATTAGATAGTCCAATCGCAGCTTATTTAATGATTAAAAAAGGATTTAAACCAATTTTTTTATCTTTTCTCACTTCCGATGATAAATCCGGATCTATGAAGAATAAAATAATTGAAATTGCAAAAAAATTAAGAGACTTAACTAATAATTATATTAGACTTTATTTAATTAACCACGATTATAATTTAACCATTTTTATAAATAAATGTGATAGAAAATTAACCTGTATTTTATGTAAAAGATTGATGATAAGAATTGCTAAAGAAATTGGACTTAAAGAAAACACAAATATTATAGTTACCGGGGATATCCTCGGAGAACAAGCATCTCAAACATTGGATAATTTATATTCTTATAATAATATTCTCAAGAACTTTATTATATTAAGACCATTAATAGGATTTGATAAATTAGATGTAATTAAATTAAATCAGAATTTAGGACTATATGAAATAACTTCAAGGCAAACGGCGGGATGTAAATTTAATCCTCAATATCCGGAAACACATGCCAAGCCCTTTCAAATCTCAATAGAAGAAAAGAAAGTGAAAATTAAAAAACTTATAGATTCCTCACTAAAAAGAGCTGAAATTCTTGAATTCAAACCAATTGAAAATATTTAAGTTGTTTATTAAAGTCTTTATCATCTGCTTCAATAATTTCATATAAATTTAACTCTTCGGCTATAATTTGAGCTATAATATGTTTACAAAAAGTTCTTTGCTGTGATATGACAACCCTATTAAAAAAATCAAGACAAGAACAAAATATTTTAGGGTAAATTAAATGTTCACAATCTGTTCCTGGAGATATCCAAACAATTCTATTCGAAGGTTTATAAATATATTTCTTAATTCCTCTTCTTATTAAATCTAAAATATCGGTGGATTTGTTTGGAAATATTTCTTCTATATATTCAATAATATCCGCATCTAAAATTGCTTTATCTTTATTTCTTATTTTTTTTATTAATTTTAGTAAATCTTTTGAGATTTGCATCAATTCTTATATATATCATAACTATAAAAATTTTAATCTAAAAATTGAATAAGTTATTATTTCTCCCAACCAGATATTTCCCTGCTATTTCTGGAGCAGAATTTTATATACAAAGAATAGCAGAAATTCTAAATAATAATTATTGTTATTCAGTGGATATTATTACCTCAAATGCCATTGATTTTAAAGCATTACGGGAATCAACGGGAAAGATAATCGATAAAAAAAACAAATATTACAATAAGGTAAATAATATAAAAATTCAGAGGTATAAGATTGAATACAATATTAATTATAATGATGCATTAAAATTTTTGATAAATCTCTCAAAAGAGATTGGTTTAGATATATCACAAAATTGTATAAAAAAACTACTTTTAAAAGGTCCTTATATTCCAGAATTAATTCAATCCTATTTTTATTCGGATAAAAAATATGATTTGATTCATACTACTTTTTATCCGTATTTTAATATTTTAATTTCTTTATTCATCGGAAAAGCTCTTGATATCCCCGTTATTATTACTCCATTTTATCATTTTGCTAATCCAAAATATAATGATCCTGATCTAATGGAAATATTAAGATATTTTGATATAATAATTGCATGCACCAATAAAGAGAAGGAATTTTTAAGGAATTCCCTAAATATCGCTGATAATAAAATTAGAGTTATTCCTATGGGTGTAGATTATCAATTGTTTAATCAACCTTATTCAAAAAAGCAAAAGAAATATTTTTTTAAAGAAAAATTTTTCCGACCAAAAGAAAAAAATTATAAAATGGTATTATTTTGCGGTTATAAGAATTATGAAAAAGGAGCTTTATCAATATTAAAAGCAATTCCATTAATTATTGAAAAATTTAAGAAGGTTTATTTTGTTTTTATAGGGCCATCTACTAAAGCATTTAATAGAGAATTATCTAAAGTTTTAAAAATAAAAAATTCAAGAATAATAAATTTTACACCCGAAAATTTAACCGGATATTTTGATAGAAAGAAAATTTCCGCTTTTCAAGAAACAAATGTTTTTGTAATGCCAAGCAGAAGTGATGCATTTGGAATTGCTTATCTGGAGGCATGGTCGGCAGGAAAACCGGTTATTGGTGCTAAAATCGGTGCAACACCGGAAGTTATAGACGATAATAAGGATGGATTTTTAGTAGAATTTGATAATCCCAAAGATATTGCCGAAAAAGTGTTAATAACCTTAAAACATCCAAGATTGGCAAAAAAAATGGGTAAAAATGGTAATATTAAAGTTTTAAATAATTATACATGGGAAATTATTGCAAAAAAAACTCATGAATTATACCGAGAATTATTAAAATAATAAAATGATAAATAAATTATGAAAAAAATATCAGGTAATACATATATTACAAAAAAGAATGATAATGTTTTCTTAGATCAGGTCCCTATAAAAGAATTAACGGAAAAGTTTGAGACCCCATTATATATATTATTAGAAAATAGAATTAGAGAAAATATAAAAAATCTTAATGAAATTTTTTCATCTCTATTCGATAAATTTGAATGTTTTTATTCTTTAAAAGCAAATTTTTTAAAAAAAATAATAAAAATTATTAAATCTGAAAGAATAGGACTTGAAATAATAGGATTACCCGAATTAAATTTAAGTATTAATGAGAAATTCAATCCAAAAAATATAATTGGTGGAGGCCCCTATCTTTTTAAAATATTCGTTAAAAAAGCAATAGAATCGGGTATTAGGGAAATAATTTCATATAATCTTGAAGATTTAAAATTAATTCATAAGATCGCTGAAAAATATGGTATTATACAAGATGTATGTCTAAGGATTAATTCAGGAAAATATGAGAGTAAATTAGGTGTTTTTTTAGATGATGAAACGTTGATAAAACTAAAAAAAATACTTAAAACATGTAATAGTGTTAGATTAACTACAATACTTTCACATTACGGTACTCAAATGAATCATATCTCTCTTTTTAGAAAAAATGTGAATAATGCTATTGAGAATTTTAAATTATTATTAAATAATCGGATTCACGTGAAAAATATCAATTTTGGGGGAGGTTTTCCGGAAGCATCAATATTACCGGTAAAACAATTACAAATATTCGCAACGGAATTAAAAACTTTATTGAAGCCAATTGAAAATAATATAAATAAAATTTACCTTGAACCTGGACGTTATATTGTGGGCGATGCTGGAGTATTTTTATCCAAAATAATTAAAACCTCTTCAAATCGATGGTTCTTTTTAGATATTGGTAATCACATATGCCCAAAATTTGCAAAATGTTCTTTAAGATTTTATAATATTACCAGAATTTCTGAAGCACATAAATTTAAAGCTTCAATTGCGGGTATCGTTCCTACAGATCAAGATGTCTTGGCAAAAAATTATTTTTTCACTAAAAATATAGAAAAAAATGATATTGTATTAGTAACAAATGTAGGCGCATATACATTGACCTTTTCAAATAGATTTCCTTATCAATTGCCTAAAATTTTGTTAATTAAGGACGATAGATATGAGATTATATTTGATCCAAAATTACATCATGATTTTTCAATTTATTAATTAGATATCACCTAAATATCATATATATTCTAATTCTTATTTATTCTCATTTTAACCAACTACTAATAACATCTTAAGTGATGAATTTGGATTTTTTAATTAATAGTGCCCGAAAAAGAATCTCACAGCCAAAAAAAAGGGAAATTACCGGATATGCTAATATAAAAATTATTGGATGTGGTGGTGCTGGAAATAATACCATTGATAGATTAATGAAAATTGGAATTCATGGAGCCGAATGTATTTCTATTAATACAGATCGCCAACATTTAGATATGGATGATGCCCATATAAAAATTTTAATCGGTAAAAATTTGACTAGAGGTCTTGGAGCTGGAGGAGATCCTGAAATTGGAAAGGCCGCTGCGGAAGAATCACGGGAAGAATTGATAGAAGTAATTCGAGATTCTGACTTAGTTTTTATTACATGCGGAGAAGGAGGGGGCACTGGCACGGGAAGTGCACCTATAGTTGCGGAAATTGCTAAAATGGAAGGCGCAATTGTAGTTGGAGTAGTAACCCTTCCTTTTAAAACTGAAATCGGACGAATTGAAAAAGCAAAAAGGGGTATTGAGCAATTGAAACAATATGTTGATACCCTCGTAGTTATTGATAATAATCGATTATTAGATATAGCACCTGATTTACCCATTATTGAAGCTTTTAGTGTTGCCGATGAAGTTCTTGCAACTATGGTAAAAGGTATTACGGAAACAATTTCATTACCATCATTAATTAATTTAGATTTTGCCGATGTAAAAACAATATTAAGTACCGGAGGTGTTGCAATTGTCGGTGTCGGAGAATCGAATTCTAAAGAAAATAGAGTAGATGAAGCAATTGAAAATGCATTAGATTCACCTCTATTGGATGTTAGCATTGATGGTGCAAAAGGGGCACTTATTCATGTATGCGGAGGAAATGATATGACCTTAGCAGAAGCAAATTCTGTTGCGGAAAAAATTGCCGAGAAAATGGATGTAGAAGATTCAATGGTAATATGGGGAGCTAGAGTTTCAGATGAATTTGAAGGTTATATTAGAGTTATGCTATTAATAACAGGAATTAAATCACCGCAAATTTTTGGAAATCCATTAATTTCAAAAAATTCGACTAATAAATTTATCGGGAAAACAAAAATAAGCCTTTCAAATGAAATTCTTAATATAAGCGAATTATCGTTTGATTAAATTCTCGTGGTTTAAATTAAAACTTTTTAAATATTAACTAATGGATTATAAATACGATTTGAAAACTCAACAAGAAATCAACTCGATCATATCACATATTAAAGTTTGGAAAAATCTTTTTTCGATTAATTTAGAATATTTTGTAGACGGATGGGCTTTATATTTAAGAGAAAAAACGTTATATCCCCGCTTAATTGTTGTTTTTAAAAATGAAGATTATTTTTCAATAAAAAGCTTTGAGATTCATTTCATGGTATATAAGGAAACTTATAAAGAATTATATAAAATTGAGAAGATTTATGATGCTGAAGAAATGATTAAAGAATTGAAAGCAATAATCTACGGTAAAGATGTAATCAATTCTACATATCAAAAATATTTAAATTTTTTTGGTTAGTAAAATTAAAATTCTGGCTTGTACATTTGCCGAAATAATTCTTTTTTTTTCTCATTATATTTATCCTCCAAGAATTTATATACTACGTGATGGGGTAATCCATTAATAAGCATCATAATTGCTTTTCGTGCAGTTAATAAATTATCATAGTCTGCAATTATTGAAACAGTTTTACCATAAA
>CAZVTX010000211.1:0-6953 GCA_964629395.1 uncultured archaeon | reverse complement strand
AAGAAAAAATAAAATTATTTTTAGATATGTATGAATTCTGGCACAAAGCCTTAAAATGTTTATAGGAGGTTTAAAATGGGAGAAAAAGAGGTAAATAAAAAAATTATAGTCGATCACAAAATTTTTGCATTGGCAATGGACCCAGTGTACATAGGTACTGGTGGGTATACAATAGGAAGGGTGGATAATACGATTGTAAGAGACCCAATAACCAGAGTACCAAAAATACCGGGTTCGAGCCTTGCTGGAGTGTGGAGATATTATACAACACTGGAAATATATAAGTATATGAAAGATGATTATAAATCAGATCTGCAAAATAGAAAAAATAAAGATATTTCAAAAATTTTTGATGAACCTCCTGTATGGATAGCTAAAATTAATGAAAATAAATACATAAAACTTAAATGTGCTGGGCAAGACGACTTGTCTCATATTACACTTGAAGAATCGAAGGAAAAAGATACGGGCCACTGTGGACACTGTTTGGTCTGTAAAGGTTTTGGATTTTCTAAAAAAGATATAAGCTGGCAGGGATTAATCTTCTTTAGTGATTTAAATATTCTTTTCTTTCCGGTTTTTACAATGAAAGGGACAAAATGGATAACAACAGTAAGAAAATTAAAAGAAATTGGAATAAACGGACTAACTGAGCCATCTAATAATAAAGTTTTGACAAAGAATGGTAATGAAGAGTATATAAATCTTGGCTGGCTTTATTTAGAGGTTGGTGGTACACATCCAGTAAGCATAAACAATAAAGTTAAATTTGAAAACTTTGAATTAAAGGATACGGATATTATTATCGTTCCTGATAACCTATTTTCTCAAATTGTTAATTCCAATCTTGAAGTAAGAACCTCTGTATCCATAGATCCAATTACTGGCGCTGCAAAAGAAAAAGCTCTGTTTACATCCGAAGCAATTCCAAGAGGCACGATTTTATATGGGAATATCAGGATTTTTGATAAAAACAGTTTTAAAAGTATTGATGATAAACTAAAACCTCTACCGGACTCAGATAAATTAGAATGTGCTCTGAGTGAATCTAAACATTTCTTTGAAACTCTTGGTATCGGTGGAATGACCACAAGAGGCTTTGGAAGAATAAGGATTAAATTTGAAAAAGAAGTATCAGTAGCAAGTTGTGAGGAAAAATCTAACTCTTCTGTTGTGGCAAGTTCTTAAAGTATATAAAAGACTACATTTTAAGGAGGTCAATAATGAATTTAGAATCAAAAATTTATGAACTTTCTTTTGAGCTTTCAGAAGCTATTGATAAAAATACTTTACAAAAACTACTTGGAGTGCTTGCAAGTGATGGGGTTTATGCAATGTGGGTTTATGCTATGGATAAATTGGATTTAAAATTTTTTGAAAACACTGAAGAAATGAAGAAATTGAAATTGTTTGAATTACTTAAAATAATAGGTGAGCTGGATAAGTATTCCACGAAAAAAATGGATTTTGATGATTTGTTAAATAATGTTGCGAATTTAACAAAAGAAATAAATGAGTTAAATAATAAAATAAATACATTAAAAAGAGAAATAAAGAATTCAAATAAGGGAAAAATACACGAGAAAAAAGAACTTGATAAAATAGTTAAAAATAAAATTAAGAAAAGAAACCAAAAATTAAATCAATACTTCCAAGAACTTGCTCAGGATTTAGAAAAACTCCTATTTATGAAAGACCTTTTAGAAAGAGTATTTATCTATGCGCTCTATCATGCAAAAGCTAAGGGAGATTGAATAATGATGTGGTATAAACTTGTATTTAAGCAAAATCAACCCATTCATATTGGTTCTGTAAATTGGGGGGTGATAAATCAAACATTTGTATTTATTCCGGGCTGGACTATGTGGGGAGCATTGACAAAAGCCTATAATATGTATAATAGAGAATCATTATCAGAAAATCAGGAACTATTCAAAAATATAACCTGCTTCTATCCTTGCTTCGATAAAAATGGGGATAATTTTTTATTTCCACAATATAAAGATGGAGTTTTTCATCTGGGAGAAGATTATCCTGAGGATAAATTTAGATACGAATTCACAGAAACATTTGTATCAACGGCTATTCTTCCAGAGTCAAGAAGTGCACGTGATGAAAGTTTACATGAAATAGAAATTTTATTACCGAAAAGCAAGATAGAGAAAAAACAACTTTACTGGGTAGGATTGTTGGGAATTAATCAGGATGATGATTTTAAAGACTTTCTTGAAGAAGGATTAAAAATATGGATAGGCGGTGATCTAAGATATGGGTTTGGTGAATTGGAGTTAATGGTTAAAAATGAAGTCAAAAATGATGACTTAAAAAGGTGGCAAATTACTAATAGAGCGATGTTAGATAATTCATCACTAAACGAAGAGCTTAAAAATTTTCTGGAATGTTCTTCAGATTTAAATTTTCAAGGAGAATTAATCTTGCATGCAGAGCTTGATTTCCTGCAAAATGAACCACGAGTAAAGGAAGCAAGATATTTAATCACTCCTGGAAGCAAAATCTTAAATGGGCTAAATTCAAAGAATTATAAACTTAAAAAAGGCAAATTTATAAAATTAGGAGGTTAAAAATGCCAGAAATTATTAAAAACCGTTCAGAGATTTTATTTCTCTATGATGTTAAGGATGCAAATCCTAATGGGGACCCTTTAGATGAAAATAAGCCAAGAATTGATGAGGAAACAGGAGTGAATATTGTTACTGATGTGAGGCTGAAACGAACTATAAGGGATTATTTTATAACTCTTATCGAGAAAAAAGATATTCGACTGGCAAATGAAGATATTTTTGTTAGAGAACGAAGAGATGATGAAGGCTTTATATATGATGCAAAAGCGAGAGCAAAAGAGTTTTTGCAAGGAAAAGAAGGAAAATTTCAGGAAATGAGGGATTTCATTAAAAAGGATATCTGTAATAAATGTATTGATATCAGGCTTTTTGGAGGTGTTATTCCATTAGATTTAAAGGTAAAAAAAGCTTCTAAAAATGAAGAAGAAACAAAAGAAAAGAGCGGAACAATAACTTTGACAGGACCTGTTCAGATTAAATTTGGGCGATCACTTCATAAAGTCAATGGTCCTATATTTATAAAAGGCACTGGAGCTTTTGCTGATAAATATGATGAAAAAAATAAGAAATTGCAGTATACTTTTAGAGAGGAATATATATTACCATATTCACTTATTTGTTTTTACGGTATTGTGAACGAAAACGCTGCAAAAGAAACAGAATTAAAAGTATCAGATGTCGAATTGTTGCTTGAAGGTATTTGGAATGGAACAAAAAATTTGATAACAAGGACTAAAGCAGGTCAGATGCCCAGGCTTTTATTACAAGTAGTTTATAAGAGGGATCAAAACTTCCATATCGGCGAACTTGATAAGTTGATTTCAATGAAGTCAGAAAAGCCAGATGAAGCCATAAGAGATATCTCTGAGGTAGATATTGATATTACTGATCTTATAAATACTATTATGAGGCACAAAGAAAAAATAGATAAAGTTAGGTTTAAGGTTGACGAAAGAACTAAGTTTATAAAAGATGGGCAAATGGCTGATTTATACAAATCTTTAGATGGAGTTACCTTAGAAGAGTTGTATTTTTAGGAAGTTGTAATGAAAGTTCTGGTTTTCGATATATATGGAGATTATGCGCATTTCAGAAAATATTATACGACAACATCTCCTTTATCATTTTCTTTTCCTCCACCTCCAACAATTTCCGGTATACTGGGTGCTATCTATGGTGTTCCTAAAAATGAAAATTTGAAAATATTTGGATATAACGACTGTCAGGTTGCATTAAGGATATTAAGTCCTGTTAAAAAAGTAAGAATGGGTATAAACCTTATTAATACAAAGGATAACAAGTATTTCCTTTTATTAAAAGCAAAAAATCACGAGCCAAGAATTCAAATAAGAACAGAATTTGTAAAGTCACCGAAATATCGTATATATGTAAAGCACAAAGATCACGATATTTTTAATAAACTGGCAGAGTTCATAAAATCGCACAGGTCTTTTTATACTGTATCCCTGGGTTTAAGTGAACTGCTGGCTGATTTTAGATTTGTTGGTATATACGAATCTACAGAGCAAAATAATTTTGAAGGGAAAATAAATACAGTGATACCTGATGTAAAGCTGGCAGAAAAATTTACAATCACAATCGAAACCGATAAGAAGTATTTTAAAGAAAAGATTCCAATTAAAATGAATCCAGATAGAGTTGTAGAAATTTATGGTGATGTTATTTATGAGCCGGATGGAAAACCAATTAAAGCTCGTGTAGACTCAGCATATCTGCTTGAAAATGGCGAAGCAATTACCTTCTTCTAATTTGTATTCGCATCAGGGGAAGCTACTAGAAGACCATCTTAAAAATGTGGCAAAGTTTATGGAACTTTTCCTTAATGAGAAACCTGTTTCCATTAGAGGTGAAATTTCCCCCATTGTTAGAGTGATTGGATTATCACATGATATTGGTAAAGCAACTAATTCTTTTCAAAAGTATCTTTTTGCCGAAGAAAGAGAAAAAATAAAACAAAAGACCAAACACAGTTTATTTTCTGCCATATGTGGCTATTACTTGTGTAAAGAATTGAATATGAAAAATAATCTTTTACCGCTTTTTGCATACGTTACTGTAAGACGCCATCACGGTGATCTCATAGATATTAGAGACGAAGTATCACTATTTGACGAAAATGATGTTAATTTTCTTTTAAGTCAAATAGATGATATAGATGATGAGAGTTTTAATATTCTTATTAAACATCTATTAGAATACGGCTTGTCTAACAATAGTTTTGATAAAAATACAATTAAAAAATGGATAAAAAATTTTAATCGAGAACTATTATCTTTTAAACGATATTTGAGGCAGATATCTGAAATTAAAAATTATATTATTTTAAATATTCTTTTCTCACTTTTAATTGATGCGGATAAAACCGATGTAGTAATAGGGGATAAAGAACCCTTCAAAAGAAAAAATTATGAAGATAGCGAATGGGTGAGCAAATATTTATCGAAATTGAATCAAACAATAAATTTTGATTCATCATTGAAACTGATTAACCAACTTAGAAATCAAGCTTATTATGAGACTAATTCTCACGTTATTGATATTGATAATAAAATATACTCAATAAATCTTCCGACTGGTCTCGGAAAAACCTTAACAGGTTTTTCCTTTGCTTTAAAGTTGAAAAATAGACTTAAAGATTCAGGCATTAATCCAAGAATAATTTATTCCTTGCCGTTTTTGAGTATTATTGACCAGAATGCAAAAGTGATCGAAGAAGTTATTAGTGATAACGGTATTACTCCTTCATCGGACCTTTTGTTGAAACACCATCATTTATCTGAAATTTATTATAAAACCAATGAACATGAATATGAACCAGAGTCTGCTAAAATTTTCATTGAGGGTTGGAATTCTGAAATCATTGTTACAACATTTGTTCAATTCTTTCATACTTTATTTTCCAACAAGAATAGAACATTAAGGAAATTTCATAGGCTTGCCAATTCAATAATTATTCTTGATGAAATACAGGCAATTCCGATTAAATATTGGAAAATAACAAGACAAATATTAAAAGTTTTATCTGAATTGTTAAATTCTTATATAGTCATTATGACTGCTACAGAACCGTTGATCTTCGAAAGCGAGAGTACTTTTGCTCTTACAAAAGCAAATAATTATTATAGAAAATTAAATAGAATTAAAATAATCCCAATAGTAAAGAAGTCAACTACAATTAACGAGTTAATGAATGAAATCGATCTCTCATCAAAGCAAACTGTGCTTTTTATATTTAATACAATATCTTCAGCAAAACAATTTTACAATTTGATTAAAGAATTACCAATAACAAAAACCTTCTTAAGCACTCACATAGTCCCCAAAGAAAGACTTAAAAGAATAGATGAAATAAAAAATGGAAAATACAAGGCTGTGGTATCTACACAGCTCGTTGAAGCGGGCGTTGATATAGATTTTGATATTGTCATAAGAGATATAGCTCCTTTCGATTGTATCGTCCAATCAGCTGGAAGATGTAACAGGAATGCCAAAAATGGACAAGGTATCGTAAAAGTATTTAAGCTTATTGATGAAAAAGGGAAAACTTTTGCAAATAGAATTTATGACCCAGTATTAATTGACATTACAGAAAAGCTTTTATCCCAAAAAGAGGTTTTCCAGGAATTTGAAATTTGTCAGCAACTTAAAGAATACTTTGAACTTATTAAAGAACGCATGAGCCAGTATGAATCAGAAGAAATTTTAAGTGCGGTAAAAAAATTAAGATATGATCGTGAAGGGGATGATACATTGTCTATAGCAGATTTTAAACTTATTGAAGAGGATTTTCCAAAAATAGATGTATTTATTGAATACGACGATGATGCCCAGAAAATCTGGGAAGAATTCCAGAAAATAAAAGCGATAAAAAATATTTTTGAAAGAAGGAAGGAATTTTTAAATATTCGTAAAGAATTTTATAGCTATGTAATTTCTGTTCCCGACCCTGTAGAAAATAGACCGCCAAGGCTCGAAGATACTTACTATATAGCTAAAGCTCAGCTTGAAGATTATTATGATATTGAAACAGGATACAAAACTAAAGCAAAGCTTCTTCTATGGTAGCTATTCACCCAATTACAGCTACCCTCATCTGGTACTATTATATTTGTCCTCGGGAAGTTTGGCTCATGTCCAGACAGCTTACACCTTTGCAGGATAACCCCTTTATTGACATTGGAAGATATATTTCAGAGGAAGCATATAAAAGAGAAAGAAAAGAAATTCGTATTGAAAACATTGTAATAGACCTGCTAAGAAGAGAGGGTGATAATGTTGTAATCTGTGAAGTTAAAAAAAGTTCTCGTTTTGAAAAAAGTGCAAAGATGCAGCTTGCTTATTATCTCTTGA
>CAZVTX010000210.1:2289-6956 GCA_964629395.1 uncultured archaeon | reverse complement strand
ATTTTATGGATTAAAAAATTAATTGTCTGGATTTATTAATGAAAAAAAAATAAAATTTGATAAGAACAAATTATTTTATTGTTCTTTTTCCATGAAACCGCGCTTTTTCAGAAGTTGTTGATTTGCATGATGGGGTATTCTTAAAACGGTATCATTTGATTTTTCAATTTCACGTGCCGCATCGCACATTAAAGCAGCAGTCCTCATCATTTCATGAGCAGCTGCTAATAAGGGCATATATTCGTTTTTATCCTTTAAAACAAAACATGCTTTTCCTGTTATCTTTGATACTGATGCAGCTAATTCAAATGCTGCAATTGCTTTTGCTTTTGCATACGGGTTTGAGAAGCCCGCACGCTCAACAGCCATCGGAGCATCTATAATTAATCGCGGTAATGTTGGCTCTTTTCCCTCAAGCATATCCATAATAACTTTATTTAGCTCCTCGACAATTATGTTAAATACACCTGTGATGGCTAATACTTTCAGTAAATCCGCATTATAAATACTCATCTCTATAGGGTCTAAGAAAGGTCTTCGAGCACCTATCATGCTATCTGCATTGACTAATATATATCCCATACCTTTTGCTTCTATTTCATCAACAGCTTTTTTGGCGGGAGCGTCTGAAATTATAATCGTAGGGATATTGGCTTCTTTTGCTTTTTCTCTGCATGCTAAAGGTCCTTTTAAAGCAGCATTGGGAGAAGACATAAGAATTAATTCAGGCTTAAATTCTAAAAGCTTATCCATAACAGCAGTGCATACTTCAGGAGGATGCATTTTAGGACCTGATGTAACCTCAACAATATCTAATCTCTTTCCCTCAGCCCTCTCATCCAATAAAAAAGCAAGTAATAATGAAGAGCCGATCGTTCCGTTTTTTAAAATCCCAATTTTTAACTTTTTATCTTCGCTCATTTTTAAACACTTATTCTATGTGTTTTTTTGAAGTAATTAATATTATTTTCCATAATTTAAAAACTAAATAATAAATCAATTTTAGTGAGTTGTTATTTTTTAACGATAAAAATGCAAATATTATTTATTTTAGAAACTAATATGATAAAAATGATCAATTTTGATCTTTTATTATTAAAATCTTATCTTAAATTATGTAATTATCATAATAAAAATCTGAAAGCTTTTAATTTAAGAACTAATAAACTAATATATCAAAATAGCAAATTCAAATTAAAAATAATAAATAGGTTATAAAAATGGAATTAAATGGTGTCGAAATCGAAGATACTTATTGTGAAGCCTTCGGAGGTTTTTTTACCAGAATTTTAGTAACGGCTAAAAATGAAAAGTGGGCAAAAATAGCGGGACAAGTCGCAACCGGGTATGGTACATCTACAATTCATTGTGATGCTGAAGCAGGGATCGATGTTTTTGTCCCTCCGGATAAAACGCCCGATAAGCGACCTGGGGTTGCCTTGATGTTTTTTATATCGAAGAAAGACAAGGTGGATCCTGTTATGCTCAGCAGAGTGGGGCAAACGATTTTAACTTGTCCGACAACCGCATGTTTTGATGCTTTAACTGCATCTTTAGACCCTGCAAAGGAATTTGAAATAAAAACAGGATATAAATTGAAATTTTTTGGAGATAAATTTGAAGAAAAAATAGAAGGTATGTTTCCATTTGAAGCATGGAAAATTCCGGTGATGGACGGTGAGTTTATCGTTCAAAGTTCTTTTAAAGCAGGAAAAGGAATTGCAGGCGGGAATTTCTTAATTATTGCAAAAGATCAAGATTCATGCTTAGCAGCTGCAGAAGCATCTGTAGATGCAATTCAAAAAGTTGAGAATGTAATTGCATGCTTTCCCGGGGGTATAGCAAGATCAGGTTCAAAAGTTGGCTCTAAATATAGCTTCCTTAATGCTTCTACAAATGATGCCTATTGCCCTACATTAAGAACTAAAGTTGAAAATTCTGCATTAAAGGAAGGAGATAATTGCGTTTATGAGATCATTTTGGATGGTGCAACTGAAAATGCAATTAAAGAAGCAATGAAAGTAGGTATAGAAGCTGCAGTTAAGATTGATGGCGTAAACAGAATCTCTGCTGGAAATTATGGAGGAAAATTAGGAAAATTCCAATATCATCTTAAAGATGTTTTAGGTTTATAAAAAATATTAATTTTTTTATTTTAATCTTCTTTTTATTTTTCTTTGAGGAGTACCTGTTGATTTTTTAGATTCTTCTTTTTTCATTTTTTCGGATTCTATTTTTGATACATCTTTTTCTTTTTGTTGTGCAATAGAACTTTTTAATTGTTTTTTAGGTTTAATTTTTATATTTTTTGCCTTCTTTGCCTTTTTTTCCTTTTCTTCAGCTATAGGAGATATTTGCCCTTTTGCAATCTTCCCTTTTACTCGAAAATAGCTTACTGTTATCCCAAGGGATAATCCTAGTCCTAATCCAAAAAAGAATGCCAACCACGGTAAAACTGGGCTAAGTGTATCTGGTATAATTATAATCTCTTGCGGAGCTGTATCGTAATCAAAATCAAGTCCTACTGTTTCTCCATCGGTATCAGTAACAAAAACATAGATATACCACCTTCCCGTTATTAGATCAATCGTTCTTATTTTAATTTTCATATCTGGTCCCGTATATTTTCTGGTTATATTAAACCACTCATTTTCTTCATTTAACAATGCTACTTTTATATAAGCTAATCCTTCTGCATCTGAGACATTAAAAGTAAAAATTAAATCATCTCCGTAATTAATAGAGATCTGTTCGTCTTGAGTATGATTATTAACCTCGTAGCTATGAATTTCGGGAGGATTATTTTTAACGGTTAATATTGTATAATATTTGTCCATTCCGTTATTTTTATCTATTGCTGTTATATTAACTCTATAATTCCCTGCTGGTTTGCTGGTGCTTATTGAAAATGTTTTTCTATAAAATTGATTTCCAATATAGTCAAGGTTATAAACATCTTTCTTTCCATCTGGATCCTCTAATGTTAATTTGACGGTAATATCAGACCCGATATTTTCAACATCGGTAACATTTACTGTTAATCTGCAACTTTCTGCACGATAAATTGAACTTGGATTAAATGATATTGTTGATACTTTTATCTGGGGAGGAGAATTAAGAACCATAAAACTAAAGAATGAAGCATCCCAAACTCCAGAAGACTTTTTTGTAATATTCACTTCTAAATAATAATTTTTATTGGAATCACTGAAACTTCCATTAATTTGAAAGCAAACTTGAAAAATATTCTGTCCAACATCAAATAATTTAGTTTTTTGTTTTATATCATTAATTACCGAGATTTTCCAATCAAATTGATCATAATCGAGAATGAGTACATCTGCTAAAAGATATTGATCCCTTTCATATGAAGAACTATTAAGATATGCCATACAATTACCGATTATTGTAAAATTTGTAAATGCTGAAGTTGTAAGATTATTTAATAACGTCCAATTTTCTAATGGCTTTGATAAATAGGCAATATAAACTCTAAAGTGAACTTCATGAGTCCCTAAAGGATCATAATATCTTGGATTATAAGTATATGTATAATTAGAGGTAGTTCCTATTCTTGTCATATTAAAATCTGATTTTGACCCATTATTATATGAAATTTCCATAATCGTAAAATTTGCCCCATTATTCTTAAAACCCGCAACATCCAAAGTAAAATTGATTGATTGGTAAATCTTTCTGATTTTTGTAGCATTCTGATGTATATTTGACCAATTTATTGCACCTTGCCCTCCTAATGAAGTTTTTATATTTAATTTTATATCTTCGTTATTAAAATTTAGAATATTATTATTTATTGAATTTTTTCGTATCGGTTTTATTCCGTATAGAGTTGATGACACCATACATATTATTAGAGCAAATAAAATAATCCGATATAATTGGATTTTTCTATTCAAATTTAATCCTCATCTCTTTAGTAATTTGAATTTTATCTCTTTATTTTTATAAAATAATATAATTCCAACGGAAATAGCTACCGGTAAAATGTAAAATATTATAAGACTTAGGGTTGAAATTGAAACTTGAACCTCAAAATAATGTTTATATAGAATATTTCCCGAATCATCCTTTATTACTACATTGTAACTCTCTTTACCAAAATTATATGGGTTTAAGGAAATTATTATACTATATTCAAGTCTATTTATTCCTGGAGTAAATTCTTTGATGTTTGCTTTCACTTCTTTATTATTAATATATAACGTAAAAGCTTGAGGTGTATCTTTGTTATTTATTACTTGAATTATTAAAGTTGCTGTATCAAATTGCGGAACCGTATCGGGGAAAGATATGAAAGAGAATTCTAAAGGCGAAATA
The DNA here is from genome assembly GCA_964629395.1 of uncultured archaeon. Lineage (GTDB taxonomy): Archaea > Asgardarchaeota > Lokiarchaeia > Sigyniarchaeales > SOKP01 > CAZVTX01. The sequence continues at coordinate 2,618 of CAZVTX010000210.1, read as the reverse complement.
ATCTCAACTGAAAATGTTTTTGAATAAAAAGTTCTTGAACCCTTTGAAATATTCATCGTGATTTCAATTTCATCTTCAATAATATTACCGATGGTATTTAATTCATAAAAAAAGCCCTTTAATTCTTTTTGATTTAATGTAATTTCTTCATTATAATCTTCAATATACTTTCCCGTAAAAGATAAATTAAAAGATTGCTGGTTGTTAGGTAGAAAGTTCATAATATCCAAATATATAGGAATCTTTTCTCCAATAACTACCTTTTTATTATAGATGAAATTACTGTAATCAAGAGCTATTTTTACAATAACTGTTTTTATTATTTTCAA
>CAZVTX010000210.1:0-2189 GCA_964629395.1 uncultured archaeon | reverse complement strand
TGAAATTACTGTAATCAAGAGCTATTTTTACAATAACTGTTTTTATTATTTTCAAGTATATTTTTGCCCCCCTCTTAAAAATGAAATTTACTGAGTGAATCCCTGCTGATGCATCTACGTTTATTGTAATGTTGAATTTTATTTCGGTGTCATCTGAAGCTAATATTTTAATATTAGTTAGGTTAACACCTTCTATATCTTCTCCTACCGATGAAAAATTTAAAGTAATGTTATTATTCCTTATACTGGTAATAGTGAGTGTAATATTCGTTGTTTCACCTTGATAAAGTGATGTAGAACTATCCAAACCGCTTATTGATTTATTGGTTATACCGGAAATTATATTAAAACCTTTATTTTTATATACCGTCCTAAACCATGTTGTATTTGCATAAACAGTTATTAAATATGGTTGAGAATTTTCTAAATATTCCTTAAAACTATTACTTAATTTAAAATTCTCTGTTATAGGGACAAATAATGTGTGTGTTGTAATTGTTTTATTTTCTCCTTGTGTTAGAATGTAAAATTCAAAACCAGTTTTTTTACCCGTAGGCCCATCTCCTGCATCTTTAGCAACTCCCTTTTCTAAAATTGTTATCGTTAAATTGTTAGATTTTCTGCTCACGCTAAATATTTGCCCGTTTTCATATGAATTTAAAATTGTCTCTAATTTTTGAGCCACTACATCGGCAGAATCATCAACATTTACCGTGCTTACATTAATACCTATTTTTCCGGGAACGGAAGGTGCATTAGATACGCTATTATTTATGCTAAACCAGATAAAATAATCCTTACTTGGTGTTGAGATATTGAAATAAGTTTGATTTAAACTACCACTAACATCTGCTTTACATACAATTTTAACTTGTTCCGATACCGAACCTTTAGTTCCCTCTTTTATCTGAAAATTTTTTGTATCGAAAATTGTCCCGTTTGGATATCTAAAAATATATGAGATATTAGCATTTCCGGTTATATTATAAATTGTATAATGAGTCTTAAAAGTTTTAGATTGAGGATCATAATAAGTTATTTGATGTTTATAATTATAAGCAGAAGTCAAATTTAAAACACTCTGATCAATAATCAAATCGGGAATATCTTGAGTTGAATTAAAAGTTGTTATCAATTCGGAATCATTAAATACACTTGATGCATATAAATAAGCTTCACCTAATTTTAAATTATTATAGAAATTTATATTCGTATCGTTAACAGATCCTATAGAATTCATATAAGCTTTAAGACTTTTATTATAAAGGTTTGCTTCAAAAAAGTTATATAAGTCTATTGCCCTATTATAGTAAGAAATATTTCCTGTGAGCTCAAATAACTTTAAACAAGCTTCCATCATTATAGCATTAGATTCTAAATCCAATCGCCTGTCTGATACTGTTCCAATAGACCAATCACGAGTTCTGCGATATTCATAGGCTTGATATGTTGAATTCCAAAGTTTTGCGTTTATTAGATTATATAAATCTGTAGCATTATTAATATAAGAAGGTGTGTTCATACCTGTATCAAGCCAATAATCTAACAAAGTTAAAATTCCCAATGCATTTATTTTAAGATATTTATATTTTCCAGTAATGGTGGTATTCCAATTTTGATCCCCCTGGTAATAAAATCCCTTATATGTATTATCCCACATTTTTTCCATAATTTTTAACATTGTTTGATTTGCAAGGTTATAAGCTTGATCTCTTATTGTATTATCAAGTTCAGTAGTTCGATGAATTAATAAATTTGCCATTATGGCATAAAAATTATCCTCTGAATATTTATTTGCGGATTCATTATTATGATTAAATCCTACATTAAATTTATCCCAGAATTGTGAAGAATTTATTAATTCAAATTGATCTTTTATCATATTCTTTACATCTGTGGCACCAGGAGATTTATGGGCATTATTCTCAATTAAAATAAAAATTGGCATTAGATTATCAATTAAATTCCTTCTATAGTTTATAACTTCTCCATTTGTTCCATTTAAAGAGTCAATAAAGCCATATTGAAATTTAGTTAAATTACCTTCATACCATAAATTTGTGTTTCTTATAAGTTTATAATAAATATACATTAAAAGACCATTCAATTCTAATTTACCAAATGAACGATAAATGAGTAAATTGTCTATAGAAAAAACTCTATCATCTATCAAATTGCCTCTATTGTCG
>CAZVTX010000209.1:0-7000 GCA_964629395.1 uncultured archaeon | reverse complement strand
CTCTGGGTAAAAAGATGAGTATTTGCCAAACTTTTGCTATGGCAAGGAAATTTAATCAGAGCTATAGTCTCTCTGCCGAAGATAATTTTTGCACACCATCTTCAGTCGCACATGGATGGGTTCCAATAACATTAGAAGAATTTATTGAGAGTCAAGTAAGGCAAGGATGGCATAAAGATAAAGCGGCTGAAAAACGTCGAGCAGAAAAATTATATATGAAAAATTATCATAATATTATAGCTTTAGGATATCGCGGGATTATAGTCTCTCCGCTACCAAAAACATGTATAATTCCAGATTCAATTTTAATTTATGGAAATGGTGCTCAAATAACGCACATTGTCCATGCTTTAAATTATGAAAATAAAAGAAAATATGCTATAAGATCGTCTTTTGAGGGATTTGGAGAATCTTGCGGCAAAGGAGGCTTTATGCCCTTTATAACTCGTAAAGCGCAGATTGTTTTACCAGGTGCTGGAGATAGAGTTTTTGCAGGAATTCAAGATTATGAAATAGGAATAGGGATGCCCGGAGAATTTATTTTTTACGTTCTAGAAAATTTATTCAAGACAGGTGGTAAACAAGGTCTTGGTTTCCCCATTCGATCTATGATCCCCTTAAATTTAACAGAAAAAATAACACCTGGATTTCGATATATGCGAGAATTAATTGATAAAAAAATTGCTGAATTGGAAAAACAATAAGTGGATGCATTCATAGAAATTAAGTCTTAAAAAATGATTTAATTTAATTTCTTTTTAATATATTAAAATTTAAATTGAGATATCTCTTAAAAAAATATATCTTAAAAAGTAAAATTATTAATTCTTTAAATTTGAAATGGAAGAAATTCTCAAAATAATCGGAAATTTTCTTGAATCGCTCCGAACGGAAATTAGGGAATATTATGACCGTGTTTATTCTTATATAAACGATCTTTTCGTTGATAAAGGGATTGATCTTAAATTTAAAACTGCTTATGAAAGTGAAAAAACAATCAATAATACTTTAGATTCTATGATTAAAACAGTCCGACTAGCACTTCAAACAATTGGAATGCCCCGACAAGAATTAAAAGTAGCGGAAGAACATTTCAAAAAGGCGATTCAGAAAAGGGATCCGCAAGAATATCCCGATTATAATACTTATTTTGAAAAGGATATTAAAATTTATACAGATAAATTCTTATTCAAATTTTTGGTTGAATATTTAATAGATTATGATTTTACCAAAATTGAAAATTTAGATCTTTTCGATTTACTTCCGCGCAAATTTATTGAACAACTTGATAATTTTAAAGATAATTTTATTACATCTACGACTACAAAGCGAATCATTAAAGACTCTATTGATGATATTGAAAATTATATTGATTTTCAAGCCTTTGCAATTAAAGGAGTCACTACAGAGGTTAAAAAATTAGAAAAAATTGAAGAAAAAATAACCAAAAAACCCATAACTAAACCTTCAGAAATAAAAGTAGAGAAAAAGAAGGTAGAAATTCCCCAAATCGAAAAAATAGAAGTTAAAAAGCCCGAGATTGAGAAATTAAAGGAAGAAATTAAAACGCCTTCAATTGATATTGAAGCTTTAAAAGCATCTATAAAAAAATCTGCTATAATTACGTCAAAAGAACCTAAAAAAGAGATAAGAAAAGAGAAGATCATAGAGGAAATTAAAGAAAAAGCTCAGAAGGAAGTAATTAAAGAGGAAAAACCGATTGCAGAAGTTCCAGAGCCTACAATTTCCAAGCCACCCCCACCAATAGAGCCCCCATCAGTAGAATTACCACAGAAAAAAGAAATCTTATCTGTCCAGTCTTCAATGTCTACAACTGAAGTAAGTCCACCAAAAATCCCTCAAAAAGAAGAATTTAAGTATCCAATAATAGATGATATCGGTGCTTTAAATCATATAAAACCTACCGTGCTTAGCAAATTTAAAATAAATAAAGAAAATTTAATTGATGTTCATAAAAACTTAAATAATTTTTTCACACTCGAATCACTTTATTATTATATTTCCGCACTGAAATTAATGAATATTAATATTCCTTTCTCTAATGATCAAATTAAAGAATTTCTTAAGAATTATGTAAATAACGGAGTGTTTAGCATTTCTAAAGAAGATCCGCCAGATCCCATTAGTGTTTATTATGGTCTTTCTATAATGTCTGAGACAGGTATATTTAATGATGTAGATTTTATTGATCTTCTTGACATAGAAATATTTCTTGAATCAGAATTAAAACAATTTATACCCGAAAAGCTACACCTTAATTTATATACTATTTTAGGATTGAAAGTTCTTGAACGAAATGGCGGAATTATTGCCGATAAATCTAATTTAATAACCGAAATCATGAATCTAAATCTATACGATTTAGAACAATATAATCCCACTTTAGATATACTTGAGCAATTATTATTAATTAAGATTCTCAATAAATCTGCAGATCTACAACATTTTAGTGGACTTTATGCTGAAGAAATTAAAAAACTTATTAATTCTGAAAATGGTTCGGTAAAAGATACCATTACCGATACCGCTAGAGCACTTTTAATATTTACTCTTTTAGATCTCCATAAGAAAGAATTTACAATTACGCAAAAATTACTAAATTATATCTCCTCTGCAACAGAGTTCTTCGGTCTTGAGGAAATTGATGAAAGATTTAATTGGAAAAACGATAAATTAGGCTTGCTTGTTGAAATCCGAATGCTCTACTGGGCACTTCTTGCTAGTGCGTCTTTTAATGTTATAATTTGAGATTAAAAAATAATTAATTAAAAATTTTTCATATTTCATTAAAAAAATTAATTTTCTTCTTTTTCTTCAAGTTGTAAAATAGTTAAAATATAATTTCTTGCAGATGGTATAATTCTTCCTTCTTTTACCGCATTATTCCATTCTCTAATTAGGACTTTATCATCGCTCATGTTTTCAATTGTTTCCTTTCCAATTTCAACCCAATCATCTTGATTTATTAAAGGAGCGCTTTCTCCAATTCCAGGACAGTATTCTATGCTTTTATCGGTATAATACATTTTTATTTTGGCATGAGTTATATCTTGCGGATCAAAAATTATACGAAAGGAAAAAGGAAATGTTCTGCAAAAATTAGGTCTTAAAGGGTAAATTAAGCATTTCCTATCTTTAGGATCATAAAAATAGCAGGCATAATCTTTTTCTTTCTTTTTCCTCAAACCTATAAAAGCCAGACCTTGTTCGGTCTCTATGGGAGGAACAACCATTCTTTTTAATTCTTCTTCGGAAGGAGGGGTTTTAAATACATAAAATCCTAAAATTTCAATTATCTCATCAATATTTAAATTTAATCCGTTTTTTATTCTTAAAATATCATGATAAGTTACATTTACGATGGTATTCTTATCGGAACAACAATTTCCGCATCTAATACATTTAAATCGTAATTCTTCAGGTTCTATCATTTTTATGTTATTCTTTTATATTCTCAAGCTTTTTAAGAACGTAAAGAACAAAAATTTTTCGTTAAATGAAAGATTCAATTGCATCAATAATGATATCTTCATTTTTCCCGTGAATTAATTCAAATATTCTTGAAAGAAAGAAAGGTTTTTTATCGTAAATTTTTTATTGAAATGGAATTAAAGGCCATAAAAATCCCGTCATAATAAATATCGGCAAAAAGGTTAAAGCCATGGTGTTTATTGTGGTAATAATAATATTCATAGAAGGTCCCGTAGTATCTTTAAGAGGATCTCCGACGGTATCCCCTATTATAGCTGCCTTATGGGCCCTACTTCCTTTGCCTCCATAAAGTCCCGATTCAATACCTTTTTTAGCATTATCATAAGCAGCACCGCTTATACTCATAAAAAGTCCAAAAATTAAGCAACCAATAAGGTTCCCAATTAATAATCCCGCAACGACCATCGGACCGAATAAAATTCCCGTTAGAATAACAATTAATATAACTGTTAAAACGGGTTTCATCATATTTCGTAATGCATAATGAGCGGATATATCAATACAGCGCTCATAATCGGGTTTAATATCATTATTTCCTTCTTTAAGTCCGGGAATGGTTTTAAATTGATCACGAACTTCTTGAACCATATTTTTAGCACCTTTTTGAACTGCTTTTAAAACCATTGATGAGAAAAGAACAGGAAGCATAACCCCTACGAAAATGCCTAAAATGATCATAGGATTGTAGATATCCAAATAATAAATGATATTTATTAATTGTTCTTTATCTATAAGACTTGGAAGATCTTTCGCAAGACTATGTGTATTCAATAAAAAGGTAAAAAACATTACAATACTGCTGAATCCTCCGCAAATTAATGCAAACCCTTTTGCAATCGCTTTTGTTGTATTTCCTATAGAATCTAATTTATCCAAATTATTTCTAAGATCATTGGGAACATTATCTTCAGCACCTCCCATCTCAGCAATACCCGCAGCATTATCTACAATAGGACCAAATGTATCAAAACTTAAAATCGTGCTTATTATGATATCACTTGATACTGAAGCCATATTTACGCCCCATATACCAAAAGCAATTAAAAACAACGTAGAACTTAATTCTACACCTAATAAATCTGAATTTGGCTGATCTAAAATATCAAAAAAATAAATCGCTCCAAATGTATAACTGAAAAAATAAGCTATAATAACCGAAATTATGAATACAAGAATCGGAAAAAATACAGAAGAAAAACCTGTAGAAATTCCCGCAATTATATTAATAGAGGGGCTTTCATCAGACGCTTCTGCTACGCTCTTGGTAGGCTTAAAATCAATACTTGTATAATACATTGTAAATAGAATAGCTATCGTTGCAGCGATTAATCCCAACGAACCCGATAAAAATAATAAATAACCGTTAAGACCGAAGAAAAATAAAGATATTAAGAACAGAATTAATATATTAAAAAATATTGCAGATAAGAATGTTCGCCAGATACTTCTTGATGGTTTTTCAAAATCCACCTTTAAAAATGCAGTAGTAAAGAAAAGAGAGAATATTCCAATAGAAATAATTGTTAAATTAGAAATTATAAAAATAGGATTTGCAGTGAAAAGGAATAACATTATACCTAAAAGCATTCCTCCAATTGCATCCGAAGATGCACTCTCAAACAAATCTGCACCTCTTCCTGCACAATCGCCTACATTATCCCCTACTAAATCTGCGATAATTGCAGGATTTCTCGGATCATCTTCAGGTATATCCATTTCATATTTTCCTACCAAATCAGCACCCATATCGGCAGATTTAGTATATATACCTCCACCAACTTGGGATAAAAGGGATGATACACTCGCTCCGAAACTAAAACCAGTTATTAGATAAATATTTCCCTCAGTAACTAATAAAATAATCCAAATTCCTAATACAAATAAAGAAATATTCAATATTCCTGTAATCATACCTCCAAAATAAGCCAGTTTAAAAGCTTCATTAGGATCATCAATAGCGGCTTCAACTACTAATATATTGGTTTTGGTTGCAGTTTTCATCCCAATATATCCTGCCGTTAGAGAACTCAAAGCACCTAAAAGAAAAATAAGTCCCGTAATAAAAAATCCCAAAATGTAATTTTCTAAAAAACCAATTCCCGTTAATCCGACAGGAATAAATAAAATCCCTAATATAATCATTAACATTTTAGCCTGATCTTTTAAATAAACGACTGCACCATGGGCGACATAACTACTGATTTCCCTCATTCTATGAGTTTTTTCCTCAAGAGAATTTATTTTTCGGTAAATAAGAAATAGGCAAATAAAAGAGCAGACTAAAGCAATGGGAATAATTATAAAATAACTAATAAAAAATACGGGATAATTTAGTAAATCCGTAATAACCAAATCTCGAAGTTTCTGAACTGCGGGTAATTCGTAAAGCAAGATACTTCATCTACTTATGTTAAAACCCCTATATTACTGAAATAGGTTTATATGAAAAATATTAAAGCATATAAAAAATTTTGGATTATACCTTATGAGATGTTTATAAAATTTTCGATTTTTAATCAAAATATAACCGAGAATGAATATTTTTTAAAACTTATTAATTAAAACAATATATTTTTATTCGAAAGCAAAAAAATACTAATATTTCGAATCATTAGGTAAAGTCCATCGTTAATTGGGCAAAAACTCACTTTCAAGCTTGGCGAGAATTTTTTTTCTATCTTTTTCAGATAAGCGGTTTATATCTATTCCTCGATTATTATAAATATCCGGAGGTATATCTTCAAACAGTGAAATTAATAAGATTATTGCATTTCTTATTAACCTTTTATTTTTTGTCTCAGCAAGTTTATTCATAAGATTAATTAGAGATCGGCTCTTCCAGATTTCGATTTTTTCCCGACTATCCTGACATGTTTCATAAAATTGCAAAATTTTTTCATAACAAGCAAGCTCCGTAGAATCATCCATCTTTTCCATATTCTTATATACCTCCAAGTTTATTTAAACTCAAATATTAATTATTACTTAGAAAATTTAAACAAACCGATAATTTCATTAGTATGTTATCTTATTACATACAAATATAAATTTCCCTCTTTTCCGAAAAAAGTGGGAATAATTATTTTAAATTTTACTTATATAAAATGAAGATATCTTCATAATAAGCATTAATAATATATAAGTGATATAAAATGAAACTAATTTTTTATAAAGATCAAAATTTAATGAATTCCTTCTAATTCGGCGGGGATATAACCATAAGTTTTTAAAAATCTTTTCTTAACATCAGCTAAAGAAAAAGATTGAGTTTGAGCTCCGCTTGTCTCAACAACAAAAGAGCCAATTACAGAACCTAATCTGCATGAATCTAAAAGAGTCATATTCAACATTAATCCCGCTAATAAGCCAGCTCGATAACCATCACCTGCACCCGTAGTATCAACAATCTCTTTTTCGGGGGGACAAATTGGGATGTCAATTTTATAGATTTCGCTTACTTTATTATCCTTTCTATATATTAGTTGTG
>CAZVTX010000208.1:0-7009 GCA_964629395.1 uncultured archaeon | reverse complement strand
TTCAAACTTAGAGGCTTTTACATTATCTATATATCCTTCACTTAATAAAGCCTCTAAAATAATATCCTCAACCGTATTCTTATCTGGTTGCCTTTGAGAACCGTAAAGTTTTTTTGCCCCTATATAGTAAAATTTTAATAGGAATTTCTTATCTTTCATTTTCTTACAGAATTCTTCCTATAATAGAAAATATTTTACAAAAAATAATTTTTTTGATAAAATAACTTCAATTTTTTTCCTATAGCTTATTCTTCTTTTATTAATAAGTTCATCTTTTTTGTTATGTCAAAATATTCTGAACAATCATTCTTGTTATATTAAAAAATAATATTTTAATGAAAAGCATTTTTTTATTAATTCAAATTTCATATTTAATTTTTAGATAAATCTAATCGGATAAAATATGACGAAGATTGGAGAAGCATTTCAAAACTTTCGCGATAGAATTAGAGCCGCTGTGAGCGTAAAGACTCAAAACTTTTTATTTTTCTTAGCACTTACACTCATAATCATTGTTGCTATTATGATAAGATTAACACCTATCTTAAGAGGGCCGACTCTTATTAAGGCATTTGACCCTTGGATACAATATTATAATGCTAAATATATTACCGAACATTCCCTTTATGATTATTTTCATTGGCATGATTATAAGAGTTGGTATCCCCAAGGAATAGATCGAAGTAATCTTTACCCTGGATTACCTTTTAGTGCTGCAACAATTTATTTTATATTGAATTTCTTAGGAATTCCTGTATCTATATATGATGTATGCTATTATTTTCCTGCATTTATGGGAGGCTTAACATGTTTAGCAGCCTATTTTTTAGGAAAAGAAGTTTATGATCGTAATTGTGGATTATTAGCCGCTTTTTTCTTAGCATTTAATACAGGACATATGCAGAGAACAATGGCGGGATTTTTTGATAATGAAACTATTGGTGTTTTTGCTACTCTAATGACTTTTGTCTTTTTTCTTAAAACAATAAAAACGGGAAAAATTATTCATTCATTGCTTGGTGGCCTCTTTTTATCATATTTAGCTATAAGTTGGGGTGGTTATACATATGTTTATTTACTAATCCCATTAATATGTGGAATTTTAGTTATAATGAAAAAATACAATAGTAATGTGTTAATTGCTTATGCAGGTGTTGAGGGTACTGCTTTAATACTTCAATCAATATATATAAAATTCTCATATTCTGATTTGTTTTCAGAATTAAAAATTGGGGGTGTTTTCTTTTTCACAATAATTTTATTTATTTTTCATATAATCTATACAAAAAGACTTGAATATCCAAAATTTTATAATGGTTTAATAAATGTGATCAGATGGCTATTAATCCCTGGAGGTTTAATTGCAGCAATAATAATTTGGATTAATCCTAATTTAATTCCCTTAGGTGTAGGCTCTAGGTTTCAAAGTATATTGAATCCTTTAATAAGAGATCAATTTCATATTACAGCTTCAGTAGCAGAACATATGCCTAGTGCGTGGAGTGTTTTTTATTATAATACTCTTATCCCATTAATGCTAATTCCACTGGGAATTTTCTTTTGTTTTAAAAGAGGTGATGCTGCAGATATTTTTATGGTTATATATTTATTGACTCTTTATTATTTTACAGGGAGTATGATACGTATAATTTTATTATTTGCACCAGTTGCCTCTTTATTAGGTGCATATGGTTTGGTAAATGTTTTAAAAATTTTTGGTAGTTATGTTGGAGAGAAAAAAATTGAGTTAAGTAGAAAACGAAAAAGGCAGGTAAAAAGAACTATCGGAAATGGTGAAATATTTGGTATTTTCCTTATTGTAGGAGTTCTCTGTACGGCACAAGTTTTCCATGGTGTAGATATTTCAATAAACCAATTATCATATAGTCAAATTGTTGCCGGTGGCCAATATCATGACTGGGAAGAAGCTTTAACTTGGATGAAGGAAAATCTACATGGAACGGATGTCGTTGTAAGTTGGTGGGATTATGGTTATTGGCTAACACCGATAGGAAATGTTACTACAGTTAATGATAATGGTACAATTAATTCTACGAGAATTGGTTTAACAGGAATGGCATTTATGCAAACTAATGAAATCTATAGTGCAAAGATTTTAAGATTACTAAAAGCAGATTATGTACTTGTTTATTTTGGATTCTTAATTAACGGTCTTGGCGGTGATGAAGGAAAATGGCCTTGGATGTTAAGGATATGTAATGATCATTATGAAAAATATAAGAGATGGGGTTTAGAAGAGGATAATTGGGCGGAGAATGCAGTTTTTGATGAAAGTGAATATATTAATTCAAGCAGCCAGAAATATGAAGATAAATGGTTTGATAGTCAATTAGTACATTTAATGTTTGGATATGAGCCCACAGATCCCGCGAAAATACCTAATACTCCTGAAAATCAATTACGATTATATTATGCCATGCAGATCTCTGGTTATGGAAATACTCAGCCGAGAAAAGATGATAACGGAAATACATGGAAATCACATATTCCTGATAATGGCCAATATGATTTTAAGGTTTTTAGGCCGGCTTATTTTTCAAGAAATGGTATGGTTAAAATATGGAAAGTTGATTATACCGCTTTAGATTCCAGTTTTAGCATTAAGAATGCAAAAGTGTATGATAATGGTTATGCTACATTTGAATTAAAAAATACCGGGAAAAAGAATCTCACCATAAAAGAAGTTAAAATTAATGATGTTGCATATAATTTTACTATGGCAGAAAATATTGATGATAATATATTACCGGCAAATTCTGAAGATGTTATTTGGATAAATTATGCTGAGAAAAGTGATAAATTTCAAATTGATGATGTTGTTAATATAAGTGTTACTGCTGAGGCACAAGCTTATGGGGGAAATACATATACCTTCACGAATTATACTAATAATTTTTTCGTGATAGCTGGAGAGAAAAGTTCGATAAGAATTAATCGGTGCAATAGTGTCATAATTCAAATTGACGAAACAACTATAAATGCAACTTTAGAAGTAGAAAATACGGGTAATACAATTATAAAAATAGATAAATTTTATCTCAATAATAATGAACCTTTAAACTGGTTTAATGAAACAGAATATATTGAGGGATCTCCCATATTAAAACCTGGTGAGAAAGCCAGAGTTCTTCTTAAAAATAAGGCTGCTCCATTTTATCCCATAGGTATGATTAATAATACCATTGGAGTAGTAACTGTAGATGGTGCTCAAGATAATGTTATTTTTACATCTAATTACAAAAATTATAAACTTTCAATAATAAATGAAACACGTATACCCTCACCAGAATTTGTACCTTATGTAAATGTTTCTTTTAGAGGGAATATTCCTGTAGAAGTTAATAACACTGCAATTATTATTAATGATGATAGCACTAAGACAGTTAAAATAAAAGTCAAAAATACGGGAGATATTGTTATTGGATTGGATTCTGTATACCTAAAGGGAGAAAGAATTCCGGTTGATTTTGATACAATAGATCATAATTTAATCTTAGAACCAGGAGAAGAAAATGTAATCATTGCTGATGCTTCCGATATAAATATAGATGTAAATGATAACATTATGATTACGGTTACCGCAATAGATAGTGATTCCAGAACGGCGGCTTCGGATATCGGCTTTTCATACGCAGTTGCAAATAAATCCGATATTACAATTCTTAAGGGCTATCAAAATTTTGCTATGTCTTATATTATGGCAAATGAAAGCGGTACTCTTTTAATCAAAAATACAGGAATAGAGCCCGTAACTCTGGATAAGATTATCATTAATGATACAATTGAATTGTCTATTCCTGACGATGTTAATTTTGTTTACGGAGATCAAAATCTTGATATTCAAGAAGTTGCGATTATATCATTTAATATTCCAACATTACAAATTAATAAAAGTAATATTATTAAGGTAAATGTTACTACGGATAAATCAGCATTTTGTAATGAAACCTTTACAGCGATAGTTAATCCACCTCAAGGGCCTATATCTTATTTAGTAGAGATAGATCAATCAAATACAACTGCACAAGAAGGGGGTACATTAAATATTGAAATTTCAAATCCGGGTGGCGCCCAAAGTAGAAATGTTACCATCGATTCAATATACATAAATAATACATATATTCCTTTAAATCAATTTACATATTTAGGTTTAAATACTAATATAGTAGCACCGGGAACATCAATTTATCTTTCAATTGATATGACAACCGTAAATACTTTAACAGGATTAAATTTCCAGAAGGATAGTAAGATGGAGATCCTTGTTAGGACTAAAGAAGGAGCTGAAAATAAGGTAGAAATAACTGTTTCTTAATTTTTTATCTTTATTTTAATATATTCTATATAGAACTTAATCATAAAAAACAAAAATTATTGTTAATTTTATGTTATTAAAGAAAACGATATTATGTGTTCTTATTATTCAATCTCAGTTTTTTATTAATTAGAATATGCCCGTTAAATTTAAAATAAAGTCCGATTTTAAACCTAGTGGTGATCAACCAGAAGCTATTGCAAAATTAGCTAGAAATATAAAAAAAGGTAAACGTTTTCAGACACTATTAGGTGCAACGGGTACGGGCAAAACTTTTACAATTGCTCATGTAATTCAGAAGGTTCAAAAGCCTACATTAGTTATGGCTCCAAATAAAACTTTAGCTGCGCAATTATATAATGAATTAAAAGAATTATTCCCGGAAAACGCCGTTCATTATTTCGTCTCTTATTATGACTATTATCAACCGGAAGCTTTTTTACCATCTAAAGACTTATATATTGAAAAGGATTTTAATGTAAATGAAGAAATTGAGCGTTTGAGATTAGCAGCCGCTCATGCAATAAGAACAAGAAATGATGTTATAATAGTAGCTACAGTTTCATGTATTTATGGTTTAGGAAATCCTCAAGAATGGGAAAAAATCGCTTTATCTTTAGATGTAGGTGCTGAGATTCAACGCTCTGAAATTTTGAAAAGTCTAATCAGGATGGGTTATGAGCGAAATGATGTTGATTTTAGGCCGGGAACTGTCCGTGTAAAAGGTGATATCATAGATATTTATCCTGCATATTTAAATAACGGAGTAAGAATCTCTCTTTTTGGAAACGAGATTGAATCTATTGAGGAAATCCACCCTTTAACAAGCAATCGAATAAAGTCAGTACCCAATTATAAGATTTACCCCGCTACACATTTTATCATTCCTGAAGAAAATAAGATCAAAGCACTTGAAAGTATTAAAAAAGAGTTGGAAGAAAGAATTGAGTATTTTAAAAAGCACCAAAAACTTATAGAAGCCAACAGAATTGAAAAAAGGGTGAAATTTGACCTTGAAATGATGAAAGAGATGGGTTGGTGCAAAGGAATCGAGAATTATTCAAGACATCTTGATGGTAGAGCACCTGGAACACCGCCTATGACTCTAATGGATTATTTTCCCGATGATTTTTTATTAATAGTTGATGAATCACATATCACAATCCCTCAAATCCATGGAATGATAGGAGGTGATAGATCCCGAAAGAAAAATCTTATAGATTATGGCTGGCGCCTCCCTAGTGCTTATGATAATCGTCCTTTAACATTTGAAGAATGGGAAAATAAGATTAAGTATGTTATTTTTCTTAGTGCGACTCCTGGAGATTATGAATTGGAAAAAAGCGGAGGGATTTCTGCAGAACAAATTATTAGACCTACGGGTTTAGTGGATCCTGAAGTTGAGGTGCGTCCCGCTAAGAATCAAATAGATGATTTACTAGGAGAAATAAGAAAAGTTATAAAGAATAATGGTAGGATACTAATAACTACATTAACAAAAAGAATGGCTGAAGATATAGCAGAATATTATAGTGAATTAGGGATAAAAATCACCTATTTACATTCTGAAATAGATACCGTAGAACGTTTTGAAATATTACGACAATTACGGGAGGGAACTATTGATGTTATAGTTGGCATAAATTTACTTCGAGAGGGTCTTGATTTACCTGAAGTTCAATTAGTTGCAATATTAGATGCGGATAAATTAGGTTTTTTAAGAGACACCAGATCATTAATTCAAACGATAGGACGGGCTTCAAGAAATGTCCATGGACGTGCAATATTGTATGCAGATAAGGTATCAAAAGCGATGAGAGAAGCCATTGATGAGACAAATAGAAGACGGAAAAAACAAATTGAATATAATTTAAAACATAATATTACCCCCAAAACAATAGAGAAAAATATTTTAGATTCCTTATCAGAAGAAAAGGAATTAAAAGAAAAGCAGACACGTAAATTAATGAAAAATATTGAGCAAAAAATTGAAGAATTAGGAGATATTGATGTAATAATCCAATATCTCGAAGAAAAAATGCTTTTAGCAGCTCAAGAATTAAGATTTGAAGATGCTGCTTATTTAAGAGATAAAATTAAAGAATTACGAGCTAAATTATAATTCATGAACGAGAATTCTATTATTATAAAAGGAGCACGGCAGAATAACCTTAAGAATATTGATGTGGTTATTCCGAGAAACAAACTCGTAGTGATAACGGGTGTAAGCGGTAGCGGTAAATCTAGTTTAGCTATGGATACACTTTATGCAGAGGGCCAGAGAAGATTTTTAGAATCACTATCCAGTTATGCAAGGCAATTTCTCGGTGAAATGGACAAACCCGATGTCGATTCAATAGAAGGTTTATCCCCTGCAATTGCCATAGAACAAAAACCGTTATCTAAAAATCCTAGAAGTACCGTAGGCACAGTAACAGAAATTTATGATTATTATAGATTGCTTTTTGCCAATATTGGAACACCTCATTGCCCTAAATGCGGAAAAGAAATAAAACCTCAAACACCCCAACAAATTATTGATCAGATTTTTGATTTAATTAAAGATGGAGAGAAATTTATAATTAAAGCTCCTGTTATTAGGGATAGAAAAGGAGAATATAAGGAACTTTTACTTGATTTGAAAAAACAAGGTTATTATCGTGTTGAGGTTGA
>CAZVTX010000207.1:0-7010 GCA_964629395.1 uncultured archaeon | reverse complement strand
GCCACCAACTCCTTATCTAAATAAACTCCAACTTTAAAATGCTTGGCGTGGTCTGGGCCACTTTCCCGCAAAACTCGATAATTGGGGGTTATTCCCACTTTTTCTTGGGCCATCTCCTGAAATTCGCTTTTGGAAATTATTGTCTCCAGGTAGCGAAGATGATGCCCTTGAGAAATCATATAATATAATTCAGATGATTATTGATAATATTCCAATATATATTTATTGGAAAGATAAAAATCTGAATTATATGGGTTGTAATATTTATTATGCTAAGTTTCTGGGATTAAATGAACCTAGTGAAGTCTTAGGTAAGAAAGCTGAAGAACTATTAAATGATTTAGAATTTATAAAAAGAGAAAAAATAAAAGAACAAAAAGTAATTCAAGATGGTACTCCCATCCTAAATAAAGAAGAACAATTTATTGATAAAGATGGAAATATTAAATATTTTTTCGTAAATATGGTGCCTCTTTATGATGATAAAAAAGAGATTTCCGGAGTTTTAGTTTTTTTAAATGATATTACAGAAAAAAAGAAGGCGGAATTAAAATTAAAAGAATCGGAACAAAAATATCGGGATTTATTGGAAAATTCTTCAATGGGAATAATAGAAATAGATTTAAGAACAAAAAATATAACATATTGCAATCCTAAAATATTAGAATTATTAGGATATTCTTTAGAAGAGTTGCAGAATTCAGAACTTCTAAAAAAAATAATTCAACCTGAGGATTTTGATTATGTAATGAAGCCCATTGGAAAAAAAGAGATTGAATTTAAAATAATTTCTAAAACCGGAGAGACTAAATGGTTATTAGGTGAAAAAAAATATTCACGTAAAGAAAATAAACCTAATACGCTGACAGTCTGGCTCCAGGACATTTCCGAGAAGAAATTATATGAAAATTTAATTCAAAGGATAAATGAAATCTTTTTAAGTTTTACTTCGGATATCAAACAAAATATGATTTCACTATTAGATGTATGCGCTAATTTATTAAATGCAGAATTACTATTATATTCTTTCTCAGGGTTTCCAAATGAAGAAAATAAAATATATATTTTATCAAGTAAAGGTGAATTCTATTCTTATACCCGGGATGAGTTTAAGAAAAAAGTATTTTTAAGCGAATTTTTAAAAATTAATAATGATTTTCCTCAGAATTTTTTAAATCTTCAAGAGACACACTTTTATGATACCGATCCTTTTATAAAGAAATATAGACTTGAGGGATGCTATGGAAAAAGAATTTTTACAGAAGATTCTGACATTAATTCTATTTGTGTAATGCTAAGAAGGGATCCTTTCCCTATTCAAAAAGATTTAATGATATTGATGTTAATTTCTGATGCTTTGGAGGTAGAAAGAAAAAGATGGATTTCTACTTTAAGTTTAGAGATGCAAAATAGAACATTAAATGAGATTTATAAACTAAAATCGGAATTAATCTCAAGAGCATCGCATGAATTAAAGACACCTTTAATCTCAATTAAAGGTTTTACAGAATTATTGTTAACAATGCATAAAGATAAACTTGACGAAGATATGTATACCGCTTTATGCGAAATTAAAAGTGGAAGTGAACGATTAGAAAAATTAATAAAAAAGTTAATAGAAACATCAAAATTAGAAAAAGGGACATATGAGTTGAAACTTTCAAAAGAAAATCTTGCTGAGATTTTAGAGGAATGTATTAAAGAAGTAAAAAGTTTACTTGATCTTCGTAGGCAAAAAATTAATTTAAATATTCCTAACGATATTATAATAAATATTGACAAACAAGGAATAAAGGATGTAATACTGAACCTTTTAATAAATGCTATCAAGTACTCTCCTAAAAAGAGTAATATATATATTAATGCAGATAAAAAGAATGATTATTGTATTTTTTATATTAAGGATGAGGGTATTGGATTTACCGAGCAAGAAAAACAGAGAATATTTCAGCAATTTGGGAAAATAGAAAGATATGGACAGGGTTTTGACATAGAATCTGAAGGTACAGGTTTAGGTTTATATATTGCTAAAGAAATAATTAAACTACATAATGGAAAGATTTGGATGGAATCAGAAGGAAGGAATAAGGGTTCTACCTTTTATTTTTCTCTACCTCTTATTAATAAAAATTAATATTTTCCGATTATACCTCTTTTCTGAAATACTTCTTTTAATTCGGAAATAATTTGGGCTCTTGAGATAGGAGGAGAACCTTCTGGCGGACTTGGAGGTTCATTAGGTGGTGGCGGAGGTGGTTTTAAGTTAGGTGGTGGTATTGAATTTAATGGTATTAGTTCTTCAATTTTTTCTTCTTTTTGAGCAAAATCTTTTGGTTTTGGTAATTCAGTAAGCCTTTTGGGTGGTCCTTGTTTAATCTTTTTTGAAATTTTTTTTGACTTTTTCTTTTGTTCTTTTTTCTCTTTTTCTGGGAGTTTTTCATTTTCAGCTACATAATCTAAAGGAATATTTTCAAAAGGAATAGAATATAGAGATTTAGCTAAATTTGTTGGAACAATCATACCTAAAACTCTTTTAATTTCAGCAAGATCGGAGCTAACCCGATCCAAAAGGTTAAGACTAATATCGAGTAATGTTTGAAGTTTTTCCTCCAGATTTTTATAGAATTCTTCCCGATCCTTACCCTTTTGTTCACGGGAAAATATATTCTTGATACTTTTGGCAATTTCAGGTTGTTGAGAATAATAGTTAAAAATACTTGTATTAATTATTTCATAATTCCATTTCTTTTCTCTTGCCTTAAAAAGATTTATTATTTTGTCTGATAAATATTCTAATTTTATCTGAAAATCGGGATCCTCTATTAAATCTGCATCTGCTTTATTTAATAGAATTAAAATATAGGGATTTTCTGCAAGGAATTCCAGAATTTTTAGAATATCACCCAGATATCCTACTGCTTCGTCATATCTTCTATCATCTTGAGAATCAATTACAAAGATTAAAACATCAACCTGAATAAAAAATCGTTCCGGTTCCGAGAGGTATTCTTCAATATGATTTTTTTGACCGCCTAAATCCCATATCACAAGATTTAACCTTTCTGACTGAAATTGTTCTACATTTGCACCAATAGTAGGCTCTAAATTAAGTATTTCACTATAATTTTGATTACTTATTAATCTATTAATTAAAGAAGTTTTGCCTGCGTAATCTAACCCTGCAATAACCACTTTCATTTGAGGTTTTTTTAAATAGATCTTACGCTTATTCCATGCATTAGAGATTAAATATGCTGCAATAATTGCATGTTGGAGCTTGTCTTTATTAATTTGAATTTTTTTAGCAATCTTTTCAATTTTATTTATATCCAGATTAGTTAAATCTTTTATAGTTTTAATTTGGATATTATTTAATTTTGCCAAGTCTTCGCTATTGATATTTTTTAAACTATCAACTGGAAGATTTAAAACAGATTTCAAAGTAGTTGGATAATAATCAATATCCAGAAAGCTATCACAGAAATATTTTATTATTTTCTTTGCTGATTCTGACATAAAAATCGTCCTATTAAAAAAATTAAAAAATTTAGAAAAGTAAGCCTATATGATCTAATAGTTCTTTATAGCGAGAGCGTAATGTAACTTCAGTAACCCCGACTACTTTAGCAATTTGCTTTTGGCTTACTTTCTGTTTTTTGAATTTTGCAATCAAATAAATTGCTCCTGCACATATACCCTTTGGATCTTTGCCTAAAACTTGATTAGAGTTTAAGTACTTTTTCATTAATTTTATAACCGATTTCTCAATATCAATGCTTAATCCTAAATCTGCGATATATCTTGGAATTAATGATAATGGATCCATATTTTTTGGTTTAATATTTAATTCTTGTAATAGAATTTTATAACATTTCTTTATTATATTGTGATTAATTGCCGATTCTTCTAAGATCTCCTGAAAAGTAATTGGTACTTTTTCCTGTTTACAAGCTAAATATAAACATGCAGTAATCATACCTTTAATTGAGCGACCTCTTAGAATATTCTTCCGAAATATTTGTTTATAATATCTAATTGCACCTTTTTTTATTCTATCGGGTAAGTTCAAATTTCCAGCGATTCTCTTTAACTCTGTAATAGCAATTAACATATTTTTCTTTTCCCATGAAATATGATTATTCCATTTTACTGCCCTTTTCAGATCAGGATTATTAATCATTTTTTGGTCAATAATAGTACTTAAGCTAATATCCGGGACTAAGATAGAAATAGGACTTCCATTGCGTTCCTTCTTATCTTTTTCATGTTTGTTATAAGCTCTGACGCCAGAATGAGAGAAATCAATGTTCCTCTCAATTACGACCAAGCCACATTGTTCACAGATATCTTCACCTCTTTCAAATGCGGAAATAATATTTCCGCCACACTCCGGACAAATATTAAAGTTTCCTTGTGCAATTACATCTTCAACCATATAAATCCCCCTGTTATTATTATCAAAAATAATATTTTTGTGTAAATATATTCTTATTGTTACACAATAATTATTTGTTTATATTTAAATCTTTGTGTAATTTTCTAGTTTTGTATAAAAACAATTTTATAAAAACGAATTTTTACATAAAAAATAAAATTATTCAAAATTATTTAGGATAGATATATTAAAAATTTAATTTTAGTATAAATTTAAATAAAAATTATTAGTCTATATTTATAGTGTCCACTCGATTTTGATAAAAAATCAATTTTTTTAGTAACATTTTTTATTAGGTGATATACAGTTATTCACAAAAAAACTGATCAAGAACCTCCAATTATTAATGATGAAATAATATCAATATTACAAAAAGATAAAGAACTTAAAGATTTAAATTTAAAGGTAGAACAGCTTAAAAAAGAAATTACAAAATATCATAAAGAAACCAATAAATATGCCGTATGGCGTGGAACGGTAACTGAGAGTTTTAAAAAATGGCTAAAGGGTGAAAAAATTTATGATAAAGATAAAGAGCGAATCTCTTTCTATGTTTCTGATGATAAAAAAGCCGAATGGATCGATTTCATGGAATCAGAAAATATCTCGACCTTATCAAAATTAATCAGAATGGCAGTTGATGAATATATTAAAAATCATAAGGGGTTTATTAATGGTGGAAGTTCCGTCATTAATAAGCAAAAATTAATGGAATTATCACATGCACTAAAAGAACCTCTGACAACTATAAAAGGGTTTTCTCAATTTATTCTTAAGAGTTATCAAGATAAGTTGGATAATGAGTTAATGTCCACCATTAAAAATATTTTTGATCAAAGCCTTATATTAGAAAAGAAAATTAATGAATTATTAAATGAAACGGAAGAGACTCCTCAAAAAGTTGATATATTAATTATTGAAGATGATTTACCTACTGTGAAATTGATAAATGCGTATCTCTCCAATAAAGGTTATACTATAAAGGGGGTAATGAGCGGACTTAAAGGTTTGGAAGAATTGAAGTTTTATAAACCTAAATTAATCTTATTAGATATTATTTTACCTGATATGAGCGGTTCAGATGTATGTAAAACAATAAAATCAAATGAGAAATATAAAGATATACCCGTTTATTTTTTAACAGCAATTCCACTCAGTGAAGTTAAGAAAAGAGTTGCAGAGTCAAATGCAAATGGTTATATTTTAAAACCTTTTGATTTAACAGATTTTGACCGTATTTTAGAAAGTATAAAGAAATAATTTTTTAATAAATTACCACTAAAACGTCTTTCTATTTGCTAAAATTTATAAAAGCGTATTTGATATATATTTTGGTTAAGATTTACCTTAATCAATTTATAAATAAAAGTGTTAGCAAAAATGGAAGCTTCAAACTTTTTCGATCCCTATAATCAATTTAAAGATTCGCTGAATAATTTACCATTTATAATAATAATCGGAAAATATGATCATATTTTAGGTCCCAGAGCAATAACATCTACGGTAGAAATAGAAGTAGAAGAAGAATTTATCCGCAATCTTCTTAGAGATGCTTTAAATACAAAAAATAAATTTGTAATTCTGGATTTTAAAAATTTTTACGCTCAGGTATGTAAAACAGAGGTTAATGATCCAAATGCAAGGGGGGGAAAACAACTATATGCTATTATTTTATTGAGGCATATTGATAATCCTATTATTCCTTCGCTTCATTTTAAAAGAATAGAAATGATTTTTCACAAACTTGGATCATATAATATTTTAAAAGATAAACCAGAATTATTCAGTAAATTTTTTGAAGAAATATATAAGATATATATAAATAAGGATGAGATTCTTCCATTGGAATCATTTAATATGCAGATTAGAAGCGGAGTTAATACAATCAAAGGTTTTTGTGAATTAATTCTGGAGGATAAGGAAAAAAGAGAAATTTCCCTTGAAGAATTGTATAATTATATCGAAATGATGTATGATTCATGTAATGATATTATTGATGCTCTAAATAAACAATTTTCTACTGAATAATTAATTATGAATGAAGCTAAAAAAATAATATTAACAGGTCCGCCTGGAGCGGGTAAAACTACAATAAAAAAGGTGTTTTTTGATTGTGTAAATCCTATTAAGTTACTTGAACAATCATTAGAGCCCACGAGAGGTGTTGATTCAAATATATACTCTTTTTTTGATGCACAATTAGGGGTTTTTGACCTAGCAGGTCAAGAAAACGAGAATTGGTTTTCAAGAGATAAAGATATCTTTAAGGATAGTAGTTTGATATTATGCGTTTTTGATATAAGAAATTCATTAAAAACTATTATAACATTTTTAAGAGATGTCTATAAATTAAAGAATGAATTAGGACTTCATGATTGTTTAATTTATACTTTTTTACATAAAATTGATCTTAAAACCCCTTCTTACGTTTTTAATAAATTAAATGCAATCAAAAGTTTTTTTAAAATAAAGTACCCTGAATTATATTCTATTAATATATACAAAACCTCAATAGAAAAACGTTTTTTTTTTGACACAACATTGTTACCAAATCTTTTTTCGAGGTCATCATGCT
>CAZVTX010000206.1:0-7021 GCA_964629395.1 uncultured archaeon | reverse complement strand
TTTGTTTTGCTAAATTCTCAATAATTTCATTAAAATTTAATATTAAAAGAATCTGAGAATAATTGTTTAATCCTAAGTCTTGTAAAAAAATTTTATCAATAATTCGCTTTTTTATTATAAAATCTTTTAAATCTTGGTATTTAAAATTTAATTTATCTTTAATTAATTCCCAAACTTGTTCAATTTCTTTATCATTATAATCAATTAGATAACTAAATAATCCTTTATCATCAATTTTTTCGAGAAGTCCCCTTACATCATTTAAAATTAGAGGGTCTAAATTCATTAACTCTATTTTCGCCTTGATAATTAAATTTTTTTCGGGATCATTTAGGTTAATTATATCATATTTATCAATATTATACCTAATCATTAATTTTTTAACTTGGTTAAGTAAATTTTCATCAGTTCCAATTAATTGTAATATATTGTAGACACCATATTTATTTAATAAAAATATTATCTCATTAAATTCACTCTCATTTAGACTTTCAAGAAAATATATGAAATCATTAGGAGATGACTTTAATTTGTCATATAATTTATTTTTTAGAAAATTTAACATTTCTTCTTCAAAAGAATCATAATTAATCTCTTGATTTAGAAAAAGTTCAATTTTTTGAATTAATTCTTTTTTAAAATTATTTGCTTCTTTATAATTTTTTAATCCAAAAATCGAGATTGGAAATTTATTTAAATTATAAGCCAAAATCCGTCTCTTTAACATACGGACAGGCATAGATTGGGTTTGAAGTTCTTTATAAGATTTAAATTCAAATTCTTTATGTATTTTATTTATAATCCTCATTAATGTTGTCAATTCTATGAATTTATCCTCCTTTTCTTCATGTTCTAATTTTTTTTCAATATCTACAGAAATTTCTTTAAATGATGATGCTTCTTCTAAGATTTCCATTTTAGTTTGAGTGGTGATACCAAGTAGATCCCCAACAATGTCATAAAAATAAAAGGGGGGGTAATTAATTATTATGTCCAATAAAACTTTCTCTATTTGATTTTCAATTTCTTTTATATTTTTTTCTTTCTCGAAATCTTGAATATTTTCATCTCGTTCATTTATTTGAAAATCAATTATATTATTCTCAAAATCAATTAATTTCTCTAATAGATTGCATTCTAATCTCAAAGAATCTTTTAATAATAATTTGATTTCATCAAAGAAAATTTTCTTTTCTACAAGTTCTATTTTTCTGGTTGAATCAACCGAAATTTGACTTAATTCTAAGGTATCTTTTACCCGAAGTCCTAAATTATGATAAATATGAATTGAGGCTGTTGCAATTAATAAATCTGTTAATGTAAATTCTTTCTCCTTAATTAATTCAAAAATTTTTTCTTTATCCGCTTTTCTTTTTAGATGATTTATTAATAAATTTATTGTCTGAAAATATCTTTGCGTGCTTTCTATTGCTGTTGTCTTTCTCTTTATTCCACTTATCATAATTCTTTTAACCACTCTCTATAAACTTCTTTAAAATTATCTGATATCTCTACTTTAATATTCTTATGCCAATAATTAAAATTAAAAACATGAAAAAGATCTCCTTTAAATAAATCTCTTTCTTCATTGGAAAGATCGTGTATCAATGTTAAAGTAAGAGGTCTAGGAACTAATTTTGAATAATATTTTAATTCTAATTCTTCAAGATAATTATAGAATGAATAATCTCTTTCAATATTTAAAAAGTTAACCGAATTAATTTTCTCTTGTTGAAATTCTTTTTGATTTAAATGTTTTTTTATTTTATTTTTTATATATTCTGGGAATTCCTTTTTAATATCAATACTTAATTCGTATTGCTTAAAAAAATCTAAAAGGGATATTCGTTCTTCATTATTTTCTATCTTAGTAATATAAACATCTAAAAATTTCAAGAAATTTTCAGGAATAATCTCAGAATTTTTTCGATCTTCTAAATAAGATATAAAATCGGTATAAACATCTTTTAAAGACCACTCAATTGGAGTTTCTATATTAAAAAACTTTTTTGCATAATCCTTTATCCATTCTAAAATATAATATTTCCATTCTAATTTAATAGCTCCAATTCTTTTCTCTAAGAATCTATGAAATCTATTAGCAAATGTTACCGGATCCCCTATTTCATTATCTGGTTCTTCTTTTAAAAACCTTGAAATTGTTGAATATCTAAGAATATAACTTAATAAATATGTTAATTCACCTGAGAATTTTTTGAATTTTTCAATATGATGCTGAATTATTTCTGAATTTTTTTCCATCATTGTTTCGGCAAAATAAACTAAATCTCCAATAGAAATTTCTATATTTTCAAAAAAGGGCTCTAAATGGAAATTAATTAAATTATTAAATTCTTTTATAACTAAATCTTCACTATACTTCTCGGCAGAAATAATTAAAGGGTGATTCTCTATTTGATTTAAAATTTTTTCTTTAAATTTTTCTAAAAATTTAATTCCTAATATTTTCGCAGGTTTTTGCTCTTTATTAAATAAATTAGTAAGTGCATTGAATAAATTCTCCGTAAGAATTATAAATCTTCTTCTTGTTAAATATTTTGGTAAAGCCTTTTTAATAAGAATTATACTCTCTTTTACTAATTCTTTGAAATAATTAAAAAAGGATTCTAAATCTATAGCTCTAATATTATCTTTTGTAATAATAGACTGTTCTATTAAATTTATAATAATATTACAAATTTCTGAGAAATCATCATTTTGGATTCTTCCCCTATTAAGTATAAATTCAGAAAATTTATTTAATAAAGTATTTAAATCTCCGTGCTCACCTGACTTCAAAAAGTTTTTTGAAAGGTTTAGAAAATTGGTTATAAATTCCTTGATTTTAAAAATCTCATGATCAATCTCATTTATAATCCCCTCAACCTCTTTAGTTTGTTCTAACATTTTAAAATAATTATTTAATTTTCCAATAATAAATGATATAATTCTTTCTTTTATTTCATCTATCGTTCCTGTATTAGCTAAGTTTATTAAATTTGCCCCTAATTTTAGTGTATTTTCAATAATGAAAAAAGAGCTTGGTTCCGAAATTCTATATTTTAAATGTTCTATTAAGGCATTCTCCTCTAAAGGAATTTTTAAAGAATTAAATTTTGGATTTTTTAATTTTATTTCAATTGGTTTTTTACTCCAATTAATATCTATGTTAGCTTTTAATATGGAGGAAGGTAATAACATCTCTTTTTCTGTAGGAAGTGATACACTCACACCAACTAATTTTTTATTCCATTTATTTTCAATCAATTCACCAAATAGTTTGTATGAAAATCTGGAAGCAAATTTTTTTAAAAAATTTTTACGTTGCTTAAGGTTTAATTCGGGTCTATTAGCAAACTCTTCAACTTCAAAAAATAATTCACTGATTCTATTTATTGAATCTCGTGATTTATGTATATCTAAAATACCTGTCTCCGGTTTTAATGCGAGAAACAAACTCTCACAATCTTTATATTTACCTGGGATTAAAATCATCGATTTAGGTAATATTTTTATATCCTTCTCTTTTTTATCAGGATTAAAAAGTTCAAACTCAATAGAAAAAAGTTCTGAGCCCGTGAAATCACGTAATATTGCATTATACATCCTTAAAAATCTTATAACTGATTCCGATAATTCTCGAACTTTTTCCTTTGTTAACTTTCCTGGACCAATAACATCACCTACAATTAAATCCTCATTCGGCGATGAATAACCAAAAATTAGTGAAAATTGGTAATTAATAGATTCTCTTGTTGTAATCGTCATATCTTTTTTAAAATTCTTTTAATTATCACTAAAATTTAAATGAAATTTTCTGATTTATATTTATTTCTCCAAAAATTTCTTCATTTTATTTTATTCTTTTAAAATTTTAAATAAATTTAAGTTATAATATTATTAATATTTACAATAAGTTTTTACAAGAAAAAATTTTTATAAATTTTCTAAATTAATATTAACACATATATAATAACAGAAAAAAGGTGTATTAAAAATTTCTAAAACGGTCTTTGACCAATTGATGGAGAAACTGGATGAGGTTATTCTTGGAAGAAGATATATCATTGCCGAAATTGGAAAATTAAAAGAAATTGTATCTGACATCCAAGATACTCAAACTGGGGATGCAATGGCTCAAATTACAGCTGCTGTTAATGAAATGAAAACATTTATGCAAAATAGTATTAATGCCTTAACAGATCTTAAAAATAATATAAATAATTTAACAACAAGCATTAATTCTTTAAATAGTACAGTAGAGACTACATTAAATGCTGTCAATGCTCTTAAAGATGGCGGAATAGCGCCTATTTCTCCTCAAGCTTCTGCACCTACAACGACATCTACTCCTGCCCCTTCTATTACGACAACAGCACCTAGTACACCTTCCGCCACTCCAACAACGACCCCATCGACCCCCGCAACTAGTGGTACATCCCGATTCGATGATATTTTAAAAGCTGCAAAGGCAAATACTCCTGCCTTAGAATTAGGTAATATGATTGATAAATTAAGAACTCAATTATCGAAAGAAAATCCTTTAAATCCTATTCTTTTCGAACTCAGTATGGAATCGGGGCGTTTAAAGGCGTTAGGAAATACTCCTCTTAAAGAAAATCATTTAAAAACTTTAGAAGAAAAAATAAATAAATGGAAAAGTAGTTAAGTTATATACATTAAAGGTGTAATAAAATGGCTGAAAAAGGCATATTTAATGAAATTAGAGAAGCTCTTGATGAAATAATGTCTGGAAGACGTTATCTCATCAGTTCTATGGAAAAATTACGGAAGAGTTTACCTGATATAGGGCCATCTGTAGATAAATTAACAAGCGCAGTTGATTCAATGGCAAATCTAACTAATGTAATAACGGAATTAAATAATAGTTTAGGACAATTAAAAGAAGCTTTGGAATTTATTAAGACTCTTAATACTACAATAGATAGTATGAAAAATGATCTCTCAAACATGTCCGCAAATATAATGGCTATGAGACCTGTTCTGGATTCAATAAGAGATTATGCACAACGAAATGAAAATGGTTTAAGAGGGATGGCTCAAGCAATTCAAGCTTTAATGGGGCAAATGGGACAAATATTAGCTAAACTAGACTAAATTTTTGTTTCTTATTTTTATTTTAAATTACTACAAAATTATTTATGTTTTAAATTTATATTAATTTATATTAGGATTAGAATAAAAAACCAAAATAGGTGAAAAAAATTCAATTTGGCTCAGATTTAGGAATTACTGATTCTGATATTGAAAAAATTTCAACTCAAATTACATTTATTACTTCTAATGCGGATATAGAAGCTATTGCATTGGTATCTCAGGAGGGATATCAAATTGCTTTTTCCGCCTTACCTCAGTATAATGTAGAATCTGATGCATTTTGCGGACTTGCTTCTGCCTTAACCATGACAGGCCGCACCACTATTCAAACATTATTTCAAGAAGATTTACAAGAGATTATTGTTAGGGCAGAAGATGGATATATTGTCATAACTAATGCTGGAAAATTAGTAATTGTATGTGCTGGAACTATTATTGATACTATGATGAAAACTGTTAAAGTGATGCGAATTGCTGCCCGGAATTTAATGAATACATTATAAATTTGTTTTTTTAAAATAATTAAGTTTTTATATTTTTGAATATAATTATTTTCAATAAATATCCTATTTAAAAATGGCAACTGCAGAATTGATCTTTTGGCGTTGGCAGTGGCCTTGGCGCGCTTAAGAACGCGCATTGCATAGGATAATTCATATTCTTATTTTTTATGTGTTAATATTGAGGTTTTTAGCCTCTCTTTATTGCGTTAATAATATTGATTTCCAATATTATAACGAAACAACTAAAAAAAGGTTGTAAAATAATGACGGATTATTATAATGCAAGAATATTTTTAGATCCCAAAGAAATTCCTAAAGAATGGGTTAATATCCTTCCGGATTTACCCACTCCCATGACGCCCTTAGTAAATCCTATGGATGGAAAACCTGCACCCCCTGAATTAGCATTTGCAATATTTCCTAAAGAATGTGTCTTGCAGGAAATATCTCAAGAACCGGTAATACCAATTCCGGATATACTGAGGGAAATATATGCGAAAACTTATAGACCTACACCTCTCCATAGAGCTTATGGATTAGAAAAAATGTTGGGTATTGAAGGTGATGATATAAAAATTTTTTATAAAAATGAATCTGTATCACCGACAGGGTCCCACAAACCAAATACCGCAATTGCTCAAGCATATTATGCTAAAAAGGATGGTATTGAAGAATTGGTAACTGAAACAGGAGCGGGTCAATGGGGTTCTGGATTATCATTTGGGTGCAGCCAATTTGGGATTAAATGTGTTGTATATATGGTTAGAGCCAGTTTTTTACAAAAACCGGGAAGAAAAATTTTGATGAGATCATACAATGCGGAAGTTCATGCCAGTCCTTCAAGATTTACTGATGCAGGGCGCCAATTCTATGAAAAGGATCCCGATCATCCTGGAAGCTTGGGTATTGCAATTTCAGAGGCGGTAGAACATAGTCTAAGGAGCGATAAGGCGCGATATTCTTTAGGAAGCGTTGTTAACTTTGTATTATTACATCAAACAATTATCGGTCAAGAAGCAAAACTCCAATTGGCCAAAATTGGAATTGATGTTCCCGATATAGTTATCGGATGCATGGGAGGCGGGTCAAATTTTGCTGGTCTAGCGCTTCCTTTTGTGCGGGATAAAATACACGGAAAACATCCCGATATTGAAATTATTGGCGTTGAACCAAGAGCATGTCCTAGCGTTTGTAAAGGGAAATATGTCTGGGATTACGGAGATACTGCCAAAAAAGCACCGATATTAAAAATGCATACATTAGGACATACATTTATACCAAGTCCTATCCATGCAGGAGGTCTGAGGTATCATGGAATTGCCCCTATCATTTCGATATTATATAATAATAAAATTATAGACGCAGTTATGCATCATCAGACTGAGATAATCGAAGCAGGG
>CAZVTX010000205.1:0-7024 GCA_964629395.1 uncultured archaeon | reverse complement strand
TGTCTTTTTATAATTTTAGCATTCATTTTTGAATTCCTCTTGTTCTTTTATACTAAAGAATCTTTTATATTCGTTGAGCCCGAAGAGTCTGGAATTACTTTAATTGATTCGCAGCATAATACAAAATTCTATACTTTTTATCTCATTATTATTTTCCTCGGATCAGTAGCACTATTCAATGGAATTGGATTCTTAATGAAGGCTCGTAAAACAACCGGAGAAATCAAGAAAAAATTTAATCTCTTATCCGAAGGATTTTTATTATTTGTAATATGTGCTGCTTTTGATTCATTGGCAACACCTGGTATAGGTTTGATCTTTGTCCGGCTCGGAGTAATTGGGAGTATAATCCTATTATACAATGGACTAAAAACTTAAAATTATAAATAAATTCCTTTTTTATTCATTTTCTTTATTTAATTTAAATACAACAATTTTATTTGTTAAAAACAATTCTTTAATTAGTAATCAATAATTTTAAAGGAGAAGCCTATAATGAGCGAAAAATTATGGTATAAAGTAGCCCGGACTATTGTTAAAGCGGGAGGCATGCCTTTTCCCATTAGTGATACATTGATAGAATTACTTCAATTAATCATTTCTGATGATCAAGCACAATTTATTACTAAAGTCTTCAGTCGAAAACCAAACTTAAATATGGATGAAATTAAAAAACGGATTGATATGCCTGAAGAAGAAATTTTAAAGATTTTAAATGATTTACAATATAGAGGCGTTATTTCAGGAACTAAAAGTAGAACTACGGGGATAACGGTTTATAGATTACAGCCACCTTTTCCCGGTATTTTTGAATATCAACTTATGAGACCCGGAGAGGGTGAAAGAGAAAAAAAATTAGCTGCTCTTTTTGATAAATTATTTGAGGAAATGAGTTCTATGACTTCAAAAAACTATGATGCTTTAGTTTCACAATATAAAAAATTTCCGCCTGTTGATCGTGTAATTCCCGTTGAGGAAGAAGTAAAAGTAGGGGAAGATATTATATTATCGGGTGATGATGTCCGAAAAATTGTTGAAATGAATGAAGATATTGCCGTTGCTTACTGTTATTGTAGACACGAGAAGGATTTATTAGGCGAGCCATGTAAATTAAATGCACCGAGAGAAAATTGTCTTTTATTCGGAAAATCCGCTCAGTTTGCAATAGAATACGATTTCGCTAAAAGAATATCTAAAGAAGATACATTAAAAATTTTAAAAGAAGCCGAAGATGTAGGACTTGTTCATAAAGCTTTTCATGTCCACCAAGATCCAAATAGAGATCTGGAGGCAATCTGTAATTGTTGCCCATGTTGCTGCGGAATATTTCAATTATATCATAGAGGCGTAATGCCTTTCCATACAATAACTAACTATCTTGCAATGGTAAATAAAGAAGATTGTGTTGGCTGCGGAACATGTACAGAAATGTGTCCTATGGAAGCTATTGAATTGGTAGACACCATTGCTTCTGTAAATGAAAATAGGTGTATAGGCTGCGGAATATGTGCACATCATTGTCCTGAAAGTGCAATTCATTTAAAGAGAATGGAATCGCCTCGATATGTATTCTTACCTCCGCCCAAAAAAGCAACTAATTAGAAAAACAAATAATATTTTAATTATTTTATTTTATAATGGTTCTTTAACAAGGAAATAAACCTTTCTTGAACCGCATTTTGGGCAATCTACTTTTCTATCTTTAGAAGCATTTTCATCTTCCCATTCATGATCACAATTTAAACAACCATAGCCCCTAAACTCTCTATGAAATTCAACATTTCCCCCAAAAATACGAATTTCTTTTCCTTCAATTAAAGCTTTAGTAACTTTTTGATGCGCCATATCTAAAATTCGGGAAAAAGTAGGTTGAGAAACATTCATTATGTTTGCAGCTTCACTTTGGGTAAGCTTAAGATAATGTTTTAACCTCATTGACTCAAATTCTGCTAAGGTTAAAATGATTACTTCATCTGGAGAGCTGATTGCACTCTTAAAATAGAAATTGTCAGGAGTCCTTTTAACATAACGCATTCGTGTACGGCGTCCCATTTAGATCAACGGATTTGTTTAGTTTTAAAATAATTTTATTATTATTTAAATATACTTGTAATTCTTGTTTTAAAAATAGATAAAGATTAATAAAAATAATTATATTTTTAAATTTAAAATAATTTTATGGTTCTGGCTTTAAAATATCCATTGGGGTCTTTTTTAAGTCTCTTTCAATCTCAAAATCTTTAGGATTTATAAATATGAAAGGGATTATGCCTATATTCTGAATTAAGCCTAATATTATAAAAATCATTTCAAAATTTCCAATACCCGCAAGCAATAATGAGGTTAGTGCTAATCCAACAGAGGAACCTGCATTAGCGAAAGAATTGCATAACGATAAATAGGTGCTATCCATCTCCGGGTGTCTTTTTGACATTGAACCGGCGACTGCAGAATAACTTGAATGTCTCCAACCCATTCCAGCTCCAATTAGAATTGCGATAATATAATACATTAAAATTTCCTGAGGAACTGCCATTAAACAAAGTGATATTGTTGCTAATATATATGCTAAATAAACACTTAGCCGTCTCTGAATCTTATCTGAAAATATTCCGCCAACAATAGCTCCAACCACTATTCCTAAACTTATTACCAGATTAACATTAGCTTGAATAACGTATATTCCAACATCCGTAGTTTCTAAATCAAGAGAGGCAGCCTTAGAAGTCAAAATATTCATTTTAATTAAAATATAGAGAGAAAGAAAAACAGTTGCTACGCCGTCAATTAGGGCATTGCTCAATGAAAATAAATAAACCTTAAAGTCAGTTTTATTTAACATTTTTTTAAAATGTTTACCGATATTAACTTCGGGATAATCTAAAGGTTCTTTAACAATAATTATAGAAAAGGAAATAATCATCATAAAAAAGCCAAATCCTATAAAAATCGTCTCAACGCTAACATTTAGGCTAACAATTAAATATGCTAATAATGGTCCGCCAATTATCTGTCCAACAGACCTAAAACCCCAGCATGTTCCTTGAGCACGCCCTAATTGCTCTTTAGGGCATATATCCATCATTAGACCGTCAATAGCAGTATCGGATATAGCCACACCTCCATTAATTATGGAACCAATTATTAAAAAGAGCATTATGGCATTATACGGATTAATAATTGCAGGAATGATAATCCACATAATTCCAACGGCAATCATCGGTAGTAAAATCCAGGGTCTTCTCCTACCGATATTTTTAATTCCAAATTTATCCGAAAGCATACCAAAAAATAATTTAATTGCCCAAGGTAGCAATACAATTGAAGCAATCATAGCAATATCACTTGCGGAAATGGTAACTCCCGCAGATAATAAAAGAATAAGCAAATATATCGGAACCACTACTGCAAAAATAGAAACATTAAAACCCTGAAATAGATAATTAATAGAAAAAATCCCGGTATACCAATTTTTGTATTCAATATCTTCATTATGCATTGTTTTATCAATGTAAATTATTTATAATGAATTAATTGAGAAAAGATAGAAAGCATAATATATCTTTAGATTTTAATATAATTTATAATGCGATATATTGAATTTCAAATCATTATAGGAGATGCACCCGCAGGGATTATTTTTAATGATATTA
This sequence comes from uncultured archaeon, assembly GCA_964629395.1. GTDB lineage: Archaea > Asgardarchaeota > Lokiarchaeia > Sigyniarchaeales > SOKP01 > CAZVTX01. The sequence continues at coordinate 3,371 of CAZVTX010000205.1, read as the reverse complement.
AAGAAATTGCATGGATAGAATCTTTTCAAGATATCGAACCTGAACCCGTAGAAAAGAAACCTAAAAGCACTCTATGGCAAGAAGGAACAATTCACTTTTTAGATAAAGAGACATATATATGGACTTTTTCTTTAATTTATAGAGAGGGGAATTTTGATATTATTAAATGGAAAACTGCTTCAGCCTGGAAAGAAAAAAAAGAGCAAGATAAAAAGCCAATTATGAATAAAGCACTTTTTATTGGAGCCGATGGCGGCGTATTCTTTATTAAAATTGATGAGGAAATTTATGATAACTTTAACTACCTTGCGGATATGATGGATGTTTTCCTTGAGAAAACTAAAGGAAATGCCCCATTTTTGGTATATGCTGTTTTAGAAAATAAAGAAGCCATTGCTGCATTAAAAACGAATAAAGAAATGCTGAAAAACTTAGCAGATGTTAAAAAATGGACGACTCAACATGGCGGAGAATTCAGGCTTGAAAATTTAAAGGAAATAAAGATGAATTTACACTTTTTAATAAATGATTATTGTCATTATATTCTAACCAATTTAAAATCAAAATATAAATATTCAGATTTAAGATTAGGAGAGGTTCATTATATCGATTATGAAGATATATCAGCACTTGCAGAAATCGAAGAAGCTTTAGCAGAAAGAGTTAAAGAAGGTGAAACTACGGATGAGCTATTATATGAAATGCTTATGAAATATTTAAAGGGAGAAGAGTTTATTGCTGAACCAGAACTTGCTGTCGAAAAGGCGGATTTAGAGGAATCTGTAGAATTAGAATCAGTAGCCAAAGAAAAGCCCGCAACTATTAAACAAATATTAAAGGAAATAAGATTAGGAATAAGACGTCAATGTCCCAAATGTTTTAATAAAGATCGGAATAAAATTTTTGAAGTTATAGATAAAAATCATATAATTATGCAGAATCCAACGATTTACGGATTTAAATATCGGTGCGGAATGTGCGGACACGAATGGAAAACCTCTAAATACGAATGGGATAAAATCTAATTGGAAATTCAATTGGAAAAACTTTTTAAAACTTTTTTAATGATAAACATTACCTTTAACCCTTAAAAATTCAATAATTATATTGTAAAAGGATTTTTATGAAAATAGATTACGCAGAAAGAGTAAAAAGATTACCAAAATACATTTTTGCTGCAATAGAGGAATTAAAAGCTAAAAAGAGAAAAGAAGGTGTTGATTTAATCCCTTTAGGGATTGGCGATCCGGATTTGCCGACGCCAGAATTAATTGTTAATGAGCTTATAGAACAGGTGAAAAAACCAGAAAATCAAAATTATCCTACAAGTATGGGTGAAGAAGATTATCGTGAAGCTATAGCCCGATGGAATAAAGTTAGGTATGGAATCGATTTAAATCCTGCTACTGAGGTGTCTCATGTATTAGGCGGAAAAGAGGGTGTAGCAAATATCGCAAGAGCTTTTATCAATCCTGGAGATATTGTTCTCTGTCCAAATCCAGGCTATCCCGTATATGAGAATGGCGCTACAAAATTATGTGATGGAGATCCTTATCTTATGCCTTTAAAAAAAGAACACGGATTTCTCCCAAATTTAGAAGAAATTGATACTGAAATTCTTAAAAAAGCAAAAATGATGTATTTAAATTACCCAAATAATCCTACGGGAGCAATTGCCCCAATTGAATATTTAAAAAAAGTATGTGATTATGCCGAAGATTATAATTTTATAATAGTTTATGATAACCCATATTCAGAATTCACTTTCGATGATTATATCGCACCTTCTATACTGCAAATAAGTCTTAATCATGTAGAGATTAATAGTGCTTCTAAAATGTTTAATATGACGGGCTTTAGATGCGGCTGGATTGCCGGAAATTCCGAAATTATAGAAGGGTTAAGGAAAATAAAGTCGCAAATCGATTCCGGAGGACCAATTTTTATACAAAAAGCAGTGATTAAGGGATTAAATGAATATAAAAGTGAAAAGAAACCCGAAATTGTCCAAAAAAATATGGACATTTATCAAAAAAGAAGAGATGTCCTAATTAAAGGTTTAAATGACTTAGGATGGAAAACAGAAAAACCTAAAGCTACTTTTTATGTATGGACTGAACTTCCTGAGGGAGAATCAGATAGTATGGAATTTGTCAAAAAATTAATCAATATTGGCGTTATTATTACACCAGGGATAGGGTTTGGAGAATATGGTGAAGGATTTGTGAGATTTGCATTAACCCAACCTGTTGATAAGATAAAAGAAGCTCTTGAACGAATAGAAAAAATATTTTAGCCAAATAATACTTTAAAAGCAATAATATTATTTTTGTGAAAATTTCTTATCGTATTTTTTCCATAGATATCCCAATCTAATTTCATCCTCTATTTCAATCTCTCCGGGGGTTATTTCAGAGAGATCCATTAGTAAAGAATATCCGCTAGCATTATCTTCAATGAAATCAGATTCCATTTCTTCATCTAAGAATTCTTCTCTTGAAGATGCATTTTCTATTTCATAAAGATTATTTTGTTCCATTTAATAATACTCCTCTCTTATATTTTTAAAAAATTATTTTATTTTTGAGGGCTAAATTTAATATAATAAACAGAATATTTAAATGTTCTTATAAAATTAATCTAAAGTATAATTATAGAAAATAGAATAACGAAATGAAATAATCTAATAATAAGATTAAGGATATATTAAATTAAATTATAATCCTAAAATTTCTACCTATTAATTTACCATGCAATTTCTCTATCGGCGATATATATCTCTGCCGGGATAAAAAAGCGATTTATATCGAAATATTCTGAATAATCTATCGGGTCGCTTTCTATCTCGGCAATAATTATATCCGCCTCCCTAATCACGGTCATATCTTTACCTCCTTTTCTGTAATTTTTATTTTCCAATCCAATTACTTTAAGGCAGAACAAGACGAATCTATGACCTTCTTCTTGATTAACCCTCACGTCGCAGCAAGCAAATCCGTGAATCAACAAGAAAAAGGTCAGATTCGCTTGCTGCCTTAAAGTAATAATACTACTACTCCTAATACGCCTAATACGCGTACTAACAATGAAGTAGTAATATTATTACTTGAAATCATTATATCTATTCTAGCAATTTGAAATATATAAATTTTTTCCTATTTTTTCCTTAAATTAACGATTATAATCTTTCTATTTAAAAAAATAAAATTAGATATTAAAATCTTAAAAAAGTAAATAGATGTAATTAATTTAATATCGTTTTGAAAATTGAAGTAAGCGCGTTAGATATAATGTATAGTTGTATTTGACGAGAACCGCCGACAATCTCCTGTATTCTCGAAATATTTACTAAATCATGCATTAACGTATTA
>CAZVTX010000204.1:0-7066 GCA_964629395.1 uncultured archaeon | reverse complement strand
ATATTTATTATTTATTTCACTAAATAATCTTGAACAAATTTCGTTTGCTGAAAATTGTATCTCTCTAAGCGGGAGCTTTAAAGTTTCGCTAATCTTTTTCAAGTCTTCATATTCGGGTTTAATATTAATAATTTTTTTTACTCCTTTAGAATTTGTAATATAAGATACTTTAAATTGAATTGAGAATTTTTTTTCATTTATTTGGATATCCCGCTTAATTTCATATCGATCAACACAAAATCTATCGATTAGAATTTGTCTAACACCAAGAGTGCCTAATTCAGCAAGCATTTTTATAATAATTTGGTTTTTATTATCAACATCACAATAAACTTTTATTAGATATCCCGGACGATTCTTTTTAGTAATTGTATTAATAATTTGAAAGTCGAGTATATCTTCCTTTTCGAGTTCTCCAATAAAATGGCCGATTATTTCTCCCGATACATCATCAATATTAGTTTCTAAAACCGCAATTTTTTCCTTTTTTATATTTAAATCGATTGAAAGATTATTTTCTGATTTGCTTTCAATTTTATTGCCGTATAATAACCTTAAGATATTAGGAAAATTATCGAAAACTTTTTGTCCTGTGCTATATGAGATGTTTGTAATATTAAAATCAATCTCTTGCTGTTGAATATTTAAATTAGAAATTAATGCAGCTCCTGTAGGGGTTGTTAATTCTGCTTTTATTGGACCTAATTTTACGGATATATTTGATTTTTTTAGAATATTTGCGGTTGCGGGTGCAGGAACGGGCAATAACCCATGAGCGGTATTAATAGTCCCGCCGCCTAATGGGATAACGCCCGTTATACATAAAAAATCGTCATCAAAAGCACCTAATTCTTCAAGAATTTTTGAGGTTCCAGCAATATCTATCAATGTATCCACTGAGCTTAGTTCATGCAAGTGTATTGATTTAGATAAATTTCCGTGAACCTCTTTTTCAGCTTCTATTAATGTATTTAATACGGTTATAGCGTAATTTTTACTCTTAGAAGAATAATTGAAGTCATTTAAATAATTAATTAATGCTTGTTCTAAGGTTTTTGAATTTCTATGGTGTTTATTTTCTTTCAAATCAATATTTAATTTATTTACGATAATACCCGAGCGTTTTAATTTACTTAACTTAATCTTTAACTTATTAACACCTGGAAGATATTCGCCTAATTTCTCTAAATTCAGAATTATTGATTCTGGTTTATTTACAAGACCCAGAAGTCCGCTTAATAGCATATCTCCCGAAATTCCGGAGTTCTCAGCATCAATATATAATATTTTCATATCTTTTAATTTTCGGATAATTTTATAAGTTTATAGGAGAAAATTTAATACAAAAAACCTAAACTAAAAATAATTATATTCTAATTATTATAATAATATTAAGAATTAATCTTTTAGTTATTGAGTAGAATTATAATGAGTGAACTTCAAACCATAAAATGCTATTTAAATCAATTGCCGGCGACTTTTCTTAAATTATTAGATATTGAACCACCTTTAGATACAATACCAGGGCCCGTAGAAGCGATTGTAGAATTATATAAGGGGATAGAGAGAATTTCTATAAATTTAATTGATAATTTTGGACTTTTCGAAATAACATACCATAAACCCCAGTTTATGATTACAAATTCAGAAGTAATGGCACTTTTAAGCACAAAAAATCCTTATACTCTTGGTGTCCTTCATCAAATAATGTTTGGAGGATTTGAAGTAGAACCTAATGGATTTCATTTACTTAGATATATTAATGAACACGGTAAGAAAACCTGTTTTATAGGTAGGAAAAAAGATTTAGAACGTTATGATGGAGGAACTCATTCCGTACCGAAGGATACTGATATGTCCACTTGGGTTGAATCTGCAAAAGTTATAAATAATTTTGACCTTTCATGGATGCATTATTTAGATTTTGAAAACCTCCATAAACAACAGCAAAGATTAAAACAGAGAACACCTGAAGATTTGATCGAAAAGTTAATAAATAGAACGGATAAATGGATTTTAAGTAATTACAAGCAGTTAAGAAAAAATTCATTAATGATAATTTTAGGAGACCACGGGCGTTCAAAATTAAATTTGGAATATTCCGGAAAAATAGCTCAATGGCGAGAAGCAAGTGTCCCTATTGCAATTTTTATACGAAAATAGAGCTCAATCAATTTAAGCAGATAGCTTATTTTCCCTATTATTTTATTTTTAAAATTAAATTGCTATAATTATTTTAAAGATGGATTATAATGGAAGAAGACAAAGAACAATTAAAAAGATTTACAGTTTCCGTTGAAAACGATATTTATGAAAAATTTGAAAAATTTAGAAAACAATTAGGTAAAAATGTATCACGATCTCAGGCTATAAGGAAAGCAATGCAGGCATTAATGACACAAGAGGAATATATAGAAAATATTGAGGGTGATGTAGTAGGCTGCATCACGTTAATAATGACACATGAACATTTTAAACCTTTTACGCATTTTAAACATCAACATTCTCACGATTCTGAAGATGATCATCATTTAGAAAGTGATTCAGAAGAGATTTTAGAAAAACATTATGAACATGCTCATGATTTGGAGCATATACATGAACATGATTTTAGTTCCAAACCCATTTATGCCAGCGTACATCAAACGGATTTAATATTATCGAATGACATTCAACATCATTTTGGAGATGTAATTATATCAACCATGCATGTCCATTTAGAATTTGAAAAATGTCTTGAAATTATTGCTGTATCAGGTCCTTATAAAAGAGTAAAAGCACTCAAGGATAATTTACAAAAATTAAAAAGTGTTCTTTCTGTTGGATTTTTCATAGTAGATAAGAAAGTTAAATAATTTATTGTTCTTTCTAAAAATTTTATGCGAAAATTGGAAAGAAAAAGAAGGGGGATTTATATTAAAATTCCTTATATTAAAGAAAAAGTAGAAGTTAAGGCGATTTAAGGAATTTTATTATACAAAAGGTTTGCGTGTGTTATTTATAGTTTAAATCTTTTCAAATTTTAATAAGTAGAGGGTATTGATTTTTTGATTTTTTTATAAGATAAATCATAAACGATTTTTATATTTTAATTTGCAACCAATAAAGTATAAAAGAATAAAAAATAGAAAAAAAACATTAATTCTGCTTAAAAAAACCTTATGAATTAAAAATATTTTAGAGATCTCTTGGCTGAAGCGTTTTTCTTCCGTTAGCCTTTGCTCTCGCGATTGCTTTATCAAGGATTTCCATGATGACTTTATTTAAAGCGTCACCATCAATGATTTCTCCGGAAGTGTTGCAACCTTTACTTTTAATATATTCTCGGACTTTACTTTTCACAAATAACGCTTCAGTTTTTTCGGCAGCTTTCTTTTTAGCCATTTTTTATTCCTCCATTTATTATTTATTTTAATAAATAATGGTATTTTAAATATTGAATTGTCTTCCTTATTTTTAAATTTATTGTTAAATCATCATAAATGATGAATAAAATCGTCATATTAATGATCTATATTAAGTATTAAATCTTTAAATTAAAGCAAATAATAAGCAAAAAAATTTAATATATTAATGATAATGTGTTTAGTTTTACTTTAATTTATGATATAATATAATTTTTTGAAAATCTAAAAAGAACTAATTAATAGCAATAAGGAAATTGAGGATAATAAAAATGATAATATGATTTAATTCAAATTCTTAGAAGTATGAGATTATTACGATTCTCAGAGAATTTAAAAGTGACAAAAGCAGATTTACCAATAAAAACAATTATTAATGAATCAAAATGGAATTACAAAAGTTAAGCTTTTTAGCACCGATTTTTACCTTTTTAACTGTAATTGGTGTGTTATTTTTTGGTACTTGGTTAGCCGCCTTAATTTTCTAAGTGAATTCTTTTAGTTTATTTTATTTTTATCTCAATTAATTTTAGCAGATACAATTTACCTATAATTTTTATTTTTTAATATATTAATAATTTAAGTTCTAAATTAGATCTAAACATATACAGAATAATGATGAGAATATCATTAAATGGAAAATGGAAATGTAGACCTGATATTAAGAATGAAGGAATAAATAATAAATGGTTCCTTAGAGAGAATGTAAATTTTAATGATCCAAGTTTATTAGAAATAATTATCCCTAATAGTTTCAATATTTTAAAGAATTTTGAACTATATGAAGGAATATTTTGGCATTTCTATACTTTTGATTTAGAGAATGGCATTAATAACAAATCTTTCGATTATTTTTTAAAATTTTATGGCGCCAATTATATTACAAAAGTTTGGTTAAATGGTTCTTATATTGGGGAATTTGAAGGAGGCTTTGTTCCATTTAGATTTAAAGTTAATAATTTTCTCAAATCCAGCAATAATTTTTTGGTTGTATGGGTTGATAATAAGAGACGAGAAAGTCAAATCCCTGATGTTGCAATTGATTGGTTTAATTGGGGTGGTATTTATCGAGATGTAGAGCTTGAGATCTTAGAAAAAGATCGAATAGAAGATGTTGTCATTAAAACTACCGTAAAATCGAATCGAGAGAGCAAAATAGAAATAAAATATAAAATATCGGGGCAAACACCTTTATATTGGGAAATTTTCGAATTTGAGAAAGAGAACCCTTTATTTTTCGGGAATATATCTGAAACTTCAGGAGAGGGATGTTTTTCGTTAACAATCAGTAATCCAAAATTATGGTCGCCAGAATCTCCTAATTTATATATTCTAAAAATATATAATAATCCGAATATTCAAGAAAGATCTCTTTTATTTGAATCTACTTTCGGAATTAGACAGATTGAAGTTATTGGTAAATATTTATATTTAAATAAAAAAAGAATATATTTAAAAGGGATTTCGCTCCATGAGGAATTAATGCCTTACGGGCGAACCATTCCCCATGAATTAAGAGAACGGGACTTGAAAGATATCAAATCTTTAGGATTAAATGCCGTTAGAACTACTCATTATCCTCATGATGAATCGTTAGTTAAAATTGCTGACAGAATAGGATTATTAATCTTAGAGGAGATACCCGTTTATTGGCATTGCAATTTTAAAAGTGTTAAAACATTTAAAATAGCGGCAAGGATGATAAAAAATTTAATTAAACGAGATATAAATCATCCATCAGTAATATGGTGGAGTGTTGGAAATGAAATTCCTATTGAATTACCCGAATGTGCAAAATTTATTAATAGATTAATGGAATGGGTTAGAAGATTCGATGACACGAGAATAATTACTTTTGTATCAAATAAATTATTTTGTGATTTGGTTAAAAGAAATGCTGATGTTGGTGCAATAAATCTTTATTTTGGCTGGTATTATGGTTCTCCTAAAATGATTAGTCCTGTGCTTGATATCTTTCATGTACCGATATTTGATAAACCAATTGTATATACCGAATTTGGTGCCGGTGCAAAATATGGATATCATAAAGAATGGGAATTGCAGGAAAAATTCAGCGAAGAAAGACAATTGTATGTGTTAGATTATACGATTAAAACGCTGAATTCATTAGAATACGTTGCAGGCTGGTTTATATGGGTATATAGAGACTTTCGGGCATATATGAGGCAAAATAAGTTCCAACAAGGATTTAATCGTAAAGGAATTGTTAGCGAAAAGAATGAAAAAAAGTTAATTTATTATAGAATCCCAAAAATAATTAATGAAAAACGAAAAATTAGACATTTTAGATTACTTTCAGTACTTTTATGGATAATTTTATTTCCATTAGATTTCATATTTAGTTATATCCTTGAAATTTTTATTAAAATTGGTTCAAAAAAAGGAGTTCAAAAAGGTTTAGAAAAAGAGAGGAAAAGATTAGAAAAAGAGGGTAAAATATTTTGAGCGAAGCATCTTTAAAAGTGTTATTTGAGCAATATTTATACGCTTCAAGCGATTTAGAAAAAATCGCAATTGTAACTCTTATAATTGACCAGATTTTTAAAAGAGGCTTTGATACTAAAGCATTAGAGTTTCTATCTATGCATTATGATGAAAAAGCAAAGCAAAAATTAATAAAAAATATTTTTAATGAGATTGAGACCGCAAATGAAATGAGAAAGTATGAAATTATTGATACTTTAGGGAGTTTTTTAATAGAAACTACGCCTCTTATTCGTGATCAGATTTTACCCGTATATATCAAGAATCTCTCCGATAAAGAAAATTTCAAACTTGTCTTTACAACTCTAAAAATATTTACTTCTAAATGGGATTATTTTAACGATGATTTGAAAAAAATATTATTTAAAGAATTTTTAGTTATTTTGGACAATCCCTTTGATTTTTTTATAGAAGAAGGAATCTATGAAATTACTAAAATAATTTTAAATTCAAAATCTTCGGTAGAATATGATAAACCATTATTTTCCGGTAAAGAGAAAAAAGAATATATGAAAAAATTAATAGCAATTGCCCTTAAAAATAAAGGAGATTCCTTTCGGGCAGCAATAGATTCAATTAATCAGATATTATCCGAAAATCCGAACTTCATTGATGTCGAACTTTATCAAGACCTTTTTCGCATTTTCAAAAGATTAAATCGTAAAGTTTCTCTATTTTATCCAGCTAAACGTCAATTTATAAAATCAGCTCTCTCCTTTCTAAATTTAATTTTATTTTTTGAATCTAAATTCTATGAAGATGAATTAGGTACGCAGATTAAAAAATTATTAACTAAAATATCTGGGAAAATAGACCATGCTGATGCAAAATATTTATTAGAACTTATACAAAAAATTTTAAAAAATACTAAAAACATTCCTAAAGCAGAAACACTAGAACCTACCTTTAATATCCTCAGAGATTTAAATAATAAAAGAGATCGTTTAGAAGAATATACAAAAAATCTATTAGAAGACATTTTTTATCTATTATGGCCATTTTTAGAAAATAACGATAAAGAATTTTTTCTAAAAGAAACAGATTTTAAAGATTCAATATTATAATTATAGCCTAGTAAAAAATTGTTAAATGTAACGATGAGAGATGTAATATTTTCCAGAGCTCCCGTAAGAATTTGTGATATAGGCGGCTGGACG
>CAZVTX010000203.1:0-7071 GCA_964629395.1 uncultured archaeon | reverse complement strand
AATTTAAAAAAAATAGGGAAAAATTAAGAGGTAAGTTTAAAATTACGATACCTATATATAAACAATTATCTAATGCATGTGGTCTATCAACTTTCCTCATGTTAATTGATCCGGAAAAAAATAAGGAATTTAAAAATTTTTTAAATTCTACTTATAAAGAAATAGAATTTTTATTACCCAAATTTTCGCTCCATCATAATCTTAGAGATGAATTTAGATGGTCTGCTGTTCTTACCTATTTACTTTTAAAAACATTAGGATCAAATATCCTTCAAAATTGTGTATCTAAAGGGTTATCAAAAATATATGAATCTTATGATGATTATAAAGTTCTTATTGAAACAAACCTTTCCAATCCCCATAATAAAATTTATAGAAGTTATCCACAAGTTTTTCAAGATTTTTATAATAGCTTTTTTGACACTTATTTAGTAAATCCTTATATTTTGGAGTTTTATTTATATCAATTAAGAACGGCTCTTGAATTGAAAGTTTTATTTATTTTATTTGGCGGAAAATTTCTTCCTCAAAAATTAGAATTTAGTAATGGTAAAGGAGCCCTATGTTTTAAAAAAAAAGATTTTAAGAGTAATTCTATGGTTTATTTAGAAAAGATAAATATTATTGAGGAACATATGAATTCAAGAGATAATGAAATCTCATGTATCGCTGTTAATTTAGGGATGCATTGGACTGCTCTAAACTCAATTAAAGATAATTCAATTATATTAAATGATCCTGCCTTTGGTAAGACGAAAAGAATAAAGATCAATAAAAGAGTTCCATCGACCTATTCTTTTTACCTATTTAAATATAATCCAAAATCCGCTTATATTTTAAAGAATGAAGTTAGAGAATTTATTGAAGAGGAAACAGAAAAGGAATTGAATACTCTTAAAAAATTTTTAAAAAGTTTGACCAATGAGATTTAATTTATTTATTCTACAGGTATATAAACTTTAATTTTTAATTTTGGATCATATAATTTGATAATACCTTCCTCTTCATATTGTTTTAGGAGTAATTTCACAGTTGATACTCTTACATCAAATTTAGCCGCAATCTCCGTTGGAGTGACTGATTTTCTTTTTAAGACAAATTCTCTTATTTCCTTTTCTAGTGATTGAGGTATAAATGCATCTCTTTCAACTATGTTAATTTGTTTAATTCTTCCGTATTTTCTTTTAAGACTTAAAGTTTTTTTTCTGACAATTAGTTTTTCTTTTTCGGACATTAAATTCACATATATAAGTTAAATTATCTTTTATCAATTGAATAGGATAATAAATAAAATTTAATAAAATTTTTGTTTATAAGCAATTAGAAATTAAAAAAGATTATTTAATTCAATTTCTTAAAATGAGCGATGATTATTCATTCCATGTAAAAAGAAAACGCCCCGAAGAGATTTATAAAGATGTTAGAGATTATTTTAAAGGAGAAGAATTGATTAGGTATGCAAAATCAAAAAGTATAATGCGAATTCAGGAGAAAATCACTTATAGAGCTATTGAACTTATTGAGCCTAAAAAAAATTGGTTATTTTTAGATGCAGGAGCGGGACCTGGCTTTTCTTCCATTGTTCTTAATGAATTAGGTTATAGAGTTGTGGCATTAGATTTTATTCCCGAATTTTTATATTATTATAAGTTCAATGAAATAAATCCAATCATCGCAGACATGTGTAATTTACCATTTAGGGATAATGTTTTCGATGGACTTATTTCAATATCCGCACTTCAATGGATCTATAGAAATATTAATGATAATTCAATGCGAAATAAATTAAAAAGATTATTTAAATCATTAGAAAAAATTTTTAAACCTAATTCGAGGTTAGTTTTTCAATTTTATCCCAAAAATGATATTATTATGCGGGAAATCGGAAAAATTATTACGGATAACACTTCTTTTAAGGGGAATTATTTAATTGATAATCCGAATAATCCCGTGAAAAGAAAGATTTTTTTAATTTTGTCAAGTAACAAAAATGAATAGATACAAATATTATTAAATAAGTTATTCTATAAGGATTTTAAAATATTTTTATTAATAAAACTGAAAACAGGAGTTAATGTTAAAATGTTCATTCAAATTAAAAAAAATAAGAGAGTAATCTTTTCGGGAATAATTTTATTATCATTGACATTCTCATTATTTCTAAATATCTTATCACCCCCTCTTTCTATAGTTGATAAAGATAATGCAGCAAATGATGATAATAAATATTCTGAATTACCTAAGAGTTCTACAAGAATCTTAACTTGGTGGAATGAATCATGGAATTATAGAGTTCGAATAGAAATCAGAGCTCAGGAAAAAGCAATTAGTGATGTTCCAATTGAAAAACGAATAAATTTTACAAAGCTTTTGCATGAAGTAAATGATTATTCTCGTTTTGACTGGAATTCTACTCGAGTAGTTGAATATGTTCAATCAACTGCTCAATGGATTGAAATTCCATTTGTAGCGAACAAATTTAAAGGAGATGAATGGCAAGATTATAATAATAAAACGAATGCATTAGTCGATATCTTTTGGATAATGAATGGAACAACTCCTAAAGATTCGAATAGAACTTATTTTATATATTTTGATTCATTGGGAAATGGAAAGAAATCACCACCTAATTATCAATTTAATGGTGAATATTATGGCTTTGGAGGTACTCAACATTACACCGCGTATAATACTGAAAATCTTATTTACAGGAAATATTTCAGAATTGCAGATTTCTCGGCAAGTCCTTATAGAGATGAACAGAGTCATTATGGAAATGCCAATAATCCTTTTGATGATGTTTATGGATATCCAATTGTGGATGATCTCCAAGAAGATGGTTTAAATAATTATGAAGGAAAAGTTGGAAGAGTCAGAGATCGAGGTGGAAGACAGGCTCATGCAGGTAGAGATCAGAGATGGAATATGGAATTTTATTGGAATAATCCTGGTCAAACACCTTATTTTCCTATTATTAAGGTTGCAATAAAATGTGATAATCCTCTGACAAGAACTAGTTTATATGTTTTAACTGATGATGGATGGAGGGTAATAATGTATACTCCTAATGCAGAATGGTCTCAAGGGAGCTATTATGTCGACCATACTTATGGTTGCACCATTCAAACAGATGGTATATGGAGAATTTACGAATATGACTTGCGTCACTTAAGTGGAACATATTATGCATGGCAAATCGAATTTTACCAAGCTTCTGGTGCGCCCAATGCATATTATTTTTGGTTTGATAACTTAATTGCAATGGAAGCAGATTCAGAAGCATTATTACCCGGAAATCGAAGTTATTTAATCCCAGAGTCACATGTATACAAGGCAGAAATAAAAAGAGCCAATATTGAGGTAAAGGCATATGATCTATATGGCAATCTCATTCCGAATGTGAATATTTCAATGTTTAATCACTCAACATTAATAAAAACGGATATTACTAATGAAAATGGTTCGGTATTTTTTACGAATTTAACTCATGGAAATTACAATTTCACCGCTACTCTAATTTCTAATATTGGTGGACATAAAAAACTTGTTAACATTACTAAAACTGCAATTTCAATAAATAAAGTTTTTCAAACAATAGGTTTAATCTGTAATATAAGCTCTAATTTCTTCAAGGTTCTTGATATTGACGGAAAACCAGTTGATTCTGGCTGGATTATAGTTGGAAATGGCACTAATAACCTACAAAATTGCACAATTGATAGTTCTGGTAATGCAAAATTTTGGTGGTTCAATTCTACACCTTATAATTACAATTATACAATTTATTATATGGATGTCAATTACAATCCAAATATCATTAAATTAATTTCAGGAGCGATACCAGGTCCAAATAAAACTATCACTATAAGTGTAAATTTGACAACAGTACACTTTACAGTATTATCCTATCCAGATGGTAATCCTGTAGAGGATGCAATAATTGTTATAAGAAAAAATAATCCATCAGGTGTAAATATTGTTAATCTAACTACTAATGCAACTGGAAAGGCAATTTTAAGATGGCTTAATTCTTCTGGTATTAAAGGGAATTATTCAATTCAGATAAAATTCTTTAATTCATTCAAAAATTTTAATATAACAAATGATTTTTCTAAATTTAAAGAGGAAATCAACTTTTCAGTAAGCTCAGAAGCGTTCTATGATTTAAGAATTCAAATTGATCTATCTAAATTCTCTACAGAAATCATTTCTTTAAATCCTACAAATTATATTGATGTTAAATGGGGTACCGTATTAAAAATACGAACACTTTTTAATGTAACCAATGCAGGCCAAGGTCCAAGTGGAAGTGGCGTTGGTCCTCAGTATGCTGATGAAATGTCTTATGAAATTCTTAAAGATTATAATACGATATTAACGGGTGTAATGTCTAAAGAAAATGATTTAATTGGCGGGTATCAGACAACTATTGATACTTCACTTCTCAATAGCGAATCAAGTTATCTTATAAAAATTTCAGCAACAAAATCAGGTTTTACCAAACCTTCAGATCTAATATTATCGTTGTATATATTGAAAAATGATTTAAAATTAAACAGTTCAGATCCATCAGAAACATCGCAAACGGTATATTGGCAAAATCGAGTCAATTTTTCAGTAATACCTTATGGAGAAATATCTGAAGAAATTACGATTAAGGATAACATTTTCAAAAATAGTGATAATAGTTTTAAAATAATACTTCCAGAGGTAAGAAATAATTGGAATATTTCAAAAATTATATTAAATTTCTATAATATTACATGGATGTCTTCAGTTGATCCTACAGATGTAAACATCACTTTTATAGATCCTTTCGGAAAATTTTGGATGTGGCATAGTTCTAAGAATGCAAGTGCATTAGGAAGTAATTTAAAATATAATGAAGGAAAATGGGAAAATATTCAATTAACATACAATAGAAAAAGTCCTACAGGAGATAATACATTCATTTTTTCATCCATATCGGGCTCTTTCTTAGGAACTGTGGATATTATTGCTCAGGTATTTTTCACTAGGGATAATGTCTATACAACATATCAAAAATTCAATGTTACTAATGATTTTTCTATTCCTTGTGAAGTTGAGGGATGGAGTATTAAAAATATTACATTTGAACTCTCTAATTGCCGTAATCCTGACACATGGGCGCTCCTAAACCCTTGGAATGACGCAAAAGTTAATATCACCACAAATGAAGGTTTTAATTATTCATTAGAAAGTTATGGAAATGGATTTGGTAGACTTACTATTGATGACCGAATAATTTATCCTCGAAATAATGAATTCCGATTTACGATAAAAAATAATACCAACATTATGTTTGACCTTACGATTAAGGTGAAATTTAGACAGGAATTCTACAAGAATAGTCATTTAGAAATGATAAATTATTCAACAGCAATTCATAATTTAAATAAAGGTAGTGACATTGAATTCAATGTAAATAATATAGACTGTGGATGGTATAATTCAGAGGCATTACTGAAAATAAAAGGGATTCATAATTCTTCAACCTTCTTTTATCCATCGGAAATTTCTATGAATTTAACAATTGGGTCACAAATATACCAAATTAATGATGATCAAATTAAAGGTGATGGATATTTATCTATCCAATCTCTAACAAAGAATTTCTTATATAATGCTAAAATTGAAGTTAATAAAGCGGTTAATTTTACAATAGAATATTCGCTGAGTTATTCCAGATTAACAACATATAAAACAACGGGAATTGTCTCTTATCTTATAAGAGAAGCTCCAGATGTTTATGGTAATACTTCTTATGATGATGATTTAGGTTACTATTTACAAACGATAAATACCAGTTTGGTTAACACTGGTAAATATACTGTTAGATTTACTATAACCAAAGATCACTATAAATTAACAGAACCATTTGATTTTAGTCTAACCGTTTTAGAACGTAAAACTCTATTAAATGGCTCATCCGATTTAATAACACAAATTCCAGTTACGATATATGTCCATCAGAAATATAATTTCACTTTTATATATGTAGATAAAGACAAAGGAACAAGAATAGCTAACTTAGATCATCAATCTTATACCTGGAAGAAATATGAAAATGGACAAGTAGTAGATAGCGGTTCAGGAGCCTTAATAACTTCTGCTAACAATTCTTATATTCTAGATTTTAACACCGAATCTCTTGAAGTTGGAGAATATGCAATTACAATAACACTCCGTAAAAACAACTATGAACAAAAAATAATATTAATAAATTTAAATGTTATAAAGCGTATAATTGATTACGATCTCGGTTCTATGTTTACTGAAAAGCAAGCATCTGTAGTAAAGGGAGATACTTTGACTATTCAAATAACTCTCACAGATCCAACAAATAATAGTATTCCTTTAACTGGTGCAAAAGTGATATTAAAAGTTGGAGATAAAAATTTCAATTTTAAAGAGATTAAACCAGGTGTTTATGAAGTAGAATTTCCAACAGATGACTATGAAGCCTTTTTTACAAGCAATGTATTATCGGGAGTAATAAAAATATCTAAAGAGGATTATGAAGATAAAGAAATTGATATAACTATTGTTATTCAAATGGAAGAAGGTCCGATTCCTGGATTACCTACATTTTATTTCTTAATGATTGTTGGGGCAATTTTAGCAGTAGTCATCTCATTAGGTACTTATCGAGCAGTTCAATCAGCTAAAATTCCTAAGTTTGTTAAAAAGATTAGGAGGATAAAAAGTGCAATACAGAGCAGAAAAAGCATTTCTGATTCTGATCTCTTTCCAAGCAAGGAAGAGAAGATCGCTAAAATGTTCCGCGAAGACTGGGAATTTTTGGGGCTTTCTTTAGATGAGATATTAGGTATCGGAACTACAAAAAGTAAAACAATTAAATCAATTTCAAAAACAGAAGGAGGTGCTTCTGAGTAATGCCCGTAGGATTAGTTATAATGAGATGGGATGAGCGTGTAGGTACCGAAATCCTTGCGAAATATCCCGAAGAAATTACCATCACCGATAAAACTCTCATGCAGGTTTACAGTACTCATGAGTATAGCGGCGAATCCGGTATGATAAGTTTAA
>CAZVTX010000202.1:0-7095 GCA_964629395.1 uncultured archaeon | reverse complement strand
TAATGAAAAAGTATTTATGGTTTGAAAGGTTCGCTAGAACCTAAGGAATTTTTTTATTATTTTTAAAATATTTTAAAAGAGCGTTAGCTGTGCTTTCAAAAAATCAAAAAAGATTTATTTTAATTTTAATCGCTCTAATTGTTAGTATAATAATTTGGAATATTAATGCCTCTTGGGGCAATAATTTTCTTACTTGCCTTATTTTATCTATAACTACTTTTCTGCTAATTTATACCCCTTTTGAAATTTATTGGAGTTTTAGGGATTTATGGTTTGACCGATGGAAAAGAATTAAACCAGAAGAATTTGAAATCAGAAAAATTATAATAGATGTTAATGGAGGAAAAATCCATGGAGAACTGGTAATAAATAGAGATAAGAATTTAATAGAAAAGGTAAGAAAAATAATTATTATCGCTCATGGTTTTTCGGATACAAAAGAATCTTTACAATATTATTATTATCCTATAGCTTTACAAGGTTATATCATTTTTGCTTATGATGCAAGAGGTATAGGCGAATCAAAAAAGGTTGGAAGGCGATCAGATTTTATCAAAAGGATTGATGATTTTAATAGAATAATCGATTGGGTTAAAAATCAAAGAGAATTTGATAATTTTGATATATATTGTGCAGGCTTTAGCATTGGTGCTATTACAGTTTTATGCGGAGGATTTTTAAGAGAGGATATTAAAAAGATTATCGCAATATCAGCTGTATCATTATACCGCCAAAATTTACCAAAATATAATTTATTAATCCTCTTCAGTTATGCTTTAAAAGGTGTAAAACTTTTTCCCAATAAAAATGAAAATGAGCAATTATCTCCCTATTTAATCTTAAAAAAGGCTAAAGCAACTATGCACACTAATATTTGGGAAACTTATGCAAAGAAAATATTACTTATACATAGTAAAAACGATAAAATAATAAAATTTAAGAATTTCATTGAAAATCGGGAAATCCTTTCTATAAATTATGATCGTCATATAATCTTAAAAAAAGGAGGACATTCTCATAAAAAAAATGAGTTAGCACTCGTAGGCGCTTCTTTAAGATTTTTTGATACAAATTAATCAATTAAAATTACATTTTTAATTGTTTCTTCAACTAATTTTAAACTTTTATTTATTATATTAAGTTTGACATCAAAATATTCAGGATTATTTTTTGCACGTTCTATTTCTGTAAAAATATTAAAAAATTGTTTTTGATTTTCTAATTCAAAAGCAAACACATTTTTACGGGGCGTTGCATCGCTCATTTTAACAAAGCAACCATGATCATGATAATCATGCGGATAAGCGGGATATTTAGTAGTCCATAATATATCTTTTAACTTTTGATAAACGTTTTTAGCAATCTTTAAACAATATTCTTTACTATTTTCTGCATAACAAAAATAAAATGCTAATTTATTCTGATTTTCATGCATATATTTTCTTAAATTTTCCAAAACAGTATCTACTTGTTTATAAGATAGATTTATGTGTGTATGATCAATTGTAGAACCACATTTATAAAATAATGGTTTTACATAATGAGATGGTTGGTTGTATACGGCAATTATATTTTCTATAATTGCTTCTTTTAACCAGTGATCAAATTTGTAATAGGGAGTCAAATTTAGACTTAAATCTCTCGGAAATCTCTCTAAAAGGGATGTTTCATGAAAATCAACAATATATATTGAAATTTGTTCACTTCTCCAATATTTATCTATTATAGATTTAAAAATAGCTGTTTGGTCGGGATCTGGATAATTTATTATGTCTTTATCCTCTTTATAATATCTTTCTACAAAAACTCTACGCCAAAATCGATTTAAATTTGAATTATTTTTAAGATAATAACCCGATTTATTTTCGGAAGTAGGATTGAGAAAACCCCATATATTCATTATGGGAAAAAATATTAAAACTTGATCTTCCCTTAGAAAATTACCTGGTTTCAATTCTCCTGATTGAATTTTTTTTAGAAATCTTAAGATACCAAATAAACCGTTATATTCATTATGTTGAGCGCCAATAAATATTTTCACACAGTTTATGTCTTCTAAATTTAATTCACTATTAATTATAATTGTTGGAAATATCCCGTCCTTTATTTTAAATTCTTTGTATTGAATATCATTATTATTTCCAAAATCTCTGCAAAAATCTAAAATTTTCTTATAAAGCTCTTTTCTCCTATTGAGATCTAATAATCCCTCTAAAATTTCTCTGTTCACTTTTATTCTCCTATTAATTTATCCCAATCTTTAAAATTAATTATTTCTTTATAATTTTCGGCAATACTTTTGAACATTACAACGCTAATGCAAAAAAGATTTACAAAATCATCAATCGTTAAATTTAATAATTTTGCAGTTTTCTCAGAAAGTCCTTGCCCTCTCTCAACTTCAATTTGTCCGTTAAAACCGGATAGATTCACAACAAATTCATCTTTTATTAAATTTCCCTTATAAACTCCTCTGGCAATTCGAGCAAGCCCCCCTATAGGTGTAATTTCATTTTCATTCTGTTGTGATAAATATATACGAATATCAAAGGTGTGCTTACCGTTTTTCCAATCAATTAAAGAAAAGTCTGCCATTTCTTGAATAGTATAAGGGTATGGATTTCTGTTTTTCATGAATTTTCCAAAAAATTCATCTTTACTAATCTCAACACAGTTTCTAATTGTTATTAGATCGCTCTCAGGTGCAATAGGAATTACTCCAGCACCTCCAGAACCTCCATTGGGCTTTATTATAAATGGTTTTCTATAGGTATTACATGCATATTTTAACTTTTCTAATAATTCTTCCTCACTATAGGCTTTGGTAAATCTGAGATATTTGAGGCGATACTTTTTTAATATATCTTTTGCATAATAACTTGCTAAATAAGTTAATGATTTATCATCGGTAATTTTAAAGATCGGATTAACAATTAAAGAATTTATCTTTCTAAAATCTTCTATTACTAATTTTTGAAAAGTATTATTATGAAGTCTTCTTGCTATGCCATCACCAATGAGAACACTAATTTTAGAATCTTTAATAATTACCCAATTGTCAGTAAATCTCAATTCGGTGGATAGTTGTTTATAATCTGCTATTAAAAAGACAATATCTTCAATAAAATCTTTTGAAAATGAGTTTATATCATATATTCCTACAGAATATCCTTTATTTCGGAGTTTTTTTCTAAAATATTCTATCATAAGAACTTTTTCGTGAATTAACCCATCGTTTATTGGAACGCCAACTAATATTAATGCTTTTCCATCATCTTTCTTATTATTCTCTAATGCTTGAAATATTGCATGTAAATAACCATCATATATTATTTCTTGTTGTTTACGTGTTAAAATTGACAATCCTCTATTTGAGCCTCCATTAGTTTCCAATAAAAAGAAGCTTTTCCCATCGGGTTCTTCGCAGACCATAAAATCGATACTTCCTGCATAAAATAAATCAGAACTTTTTAATAAATTTTCATTATTTTGCTTAAGCCTCTTTATTGCTCTATTTCTTATCTCATCAACAAATTTATCATCTTGAGAATCCCGTAATGTCTTAAAAGATACTAGATCTAATCCTAACGATTTTCCTAAGTTTACTAATTCTAAATCAGAATCAGATATCTCTTGAGACATTAACTCGATGAATTTACTTAAATTATTCTTATCGGTCATATATTGCTCTAAAATTACTTGTATAAACAATCTAAATTAATTAACTTATAAAAATATATTAATATTCTTCACTAAAATTAAAAAAAATTAGTATAAAATGATCCAAAAGGGAATCATCATAGTAATAGTACATAGAATTGGATTTAAAATATTATCTGCAATTTTAGGATTTAGATAATCAAGAATCGAAAAAGTTAAAGCACCTAAAATCGCAAATATTGGTCCTACAAAGAAAAATGCTGAAATATATGAAACAATAAATCCGGCAATTAATCCCTCATAAGATTTTAACTCCTCCCTTTGAATAAAAGTTTGAAATTTATGTTTTCCAAATCTCCGACCAATAATTGCAGCTGCAGCGTCTCCAAATGCGGCAATCATCATTCCTGCAATAGCTACTGCCGGAATAAAGATACCTAAAACTGCTAATAAAAATGTGAATGTACACCCTAAAGTGAGATAAACCTGTGGTCCGAGTGTATAAAATTCCTTTAATCTTATTACTCTTTTGTAGACTCCTGAAAATATAGAATATTTTCGATTATAAATTCTAAAAATATCTGGAATAGTTAGAAATATAAGTGCAGAAATAAAAAACATTAGTGTCCATTTTATAGTAACTTCGAGATTAGAGGTACTTTTCGGATTTAACGGATATTCATGTGTTTTCCAAATTGAATAATATAGATCTGGATCAGAAACATAAATATTATACACAAAATCATTAATAATTAATGCTAACATAAAATAACAGATTACAACTAAAATAACAACACTATGAAAACTCTTTCGCATATATTCTCTCTTTAGTTTTATTTCTCCGTTTTCATAAGTATTCACATCTATATTTTCTTTATTGATTTGCTCTTTATAGACGATTTTTATAATAATAAAATAAATTCCTTGAATTACAAAGACAATTGCTAACCATACATTTATAGCAGCATTAATGGGATATGGTATTAAATCAAATATTAGCACGATAACTCCAATTATTAATAAACATATTGCCGTAACTATTGTTGAGTTGAAGCCGTATTTATTTATATCCCTATGTTTATATGCAAACGCTAATAAATATAAAGAAAGGAATATCATAAACAATAACAAAATTATATTATGTATTAATGACAATAACATCTTTCAATTAACCACTTTATTTATTTAATTCATATATGATCGTATTTTTTTATTTAAAAATATGTTTAAATAAATCAAAATATCAAAAGTTGGATTAAATAGAAATTTTTTTTAGAGGTAAAGATATCCTTGGAAATTCCCTTTAGTTGACAATCTTAAAGAACCAAGTAATATTTTTTTTATTTTCATTTGTTCTTTGTAATTTATATCGGAAAAGAGAAGGATATAATCTTTTTCAATATTGATATAAAATAATAGTGCTATTTTAATTAATTCAGAATCATCTGTGAGTAAGGCACAGATAACATAGTGGTATGGAAGCCTTTCTAATTCTTCTACGGGAATCTCCACTTCTATTATTTCGTCATTTTCTTTATCATAATCACTTTTAATGAATTTAATATCATTTAATGGAATTGTAATTTTTCTAAATTGTTCTAAAACTCGGGCAAATTGAGATTGTCTTAAAAATCTACGTTCTTCTTTATCTTTTTCGTAGAAATACTTATTTTGTTCTTTAATTAAATATATTTTTCGATCAGCCCTTTTTTTAGCATTTTCTTCAATTGCTTTTAATTCCTCAATTTCATCATCATGAAAAACAATTATAACATCGGGATCAACTGTATCTATGAAAAAATTCTTATAATTTATTGAGGTCTCACCTTGTTTAACCCAACCATCAGTATCTATCAAAATAAAATCGGTATCCTTATGTCTTTCAACATATTTTTCCATCATATTTTTACAATATTTAGCCAAAGTATATTTAAAATTTCCTTTAGGAAAAGTGGCACCAATAAATACCGTATCCTCTGTGATTATATCTTCACTGGCTAAAATAGGGCCTTCAATCTCACCTATATTTAAAGTAGTTGGTAAGTATATTAATTGTTGGCCCAGATCACTGTCCAAATAACCCCCTTTTAATCCTTCTCTTAAAAAACTATTTGCAAGATATTTAATGAGTGTTGTCTTTCCTGTACTTATTCCTAATACCATTATTTTTAGAGGAAAGTTATTTTTATTATTTTTTATATCTTCTATTACTTTATCTTTAATTTCTATCCATTCATCTATAATTGAATTTTCTTTAATTTCCGTAATATTCTCTTTTTTTGGAGTAAAAATTTCAAGTTTGCCCTTTTGAACTGCATAAAAAGGATATACATTTGCTTCGGGGACTATAAATTTTTTTATAATTTTTTTATCTT
The DNA here is from genome assembly GCA_964629395.1 of uncultured archaeon. Lineage (GTDB taxonomy): Archaea > Asgardarchaeota > Lokiarchaeia > Sigyniarchaeales > SOKP01 > CAZVTX01. The sequence goes on along the minus strand of CAZVTX010000202.1, from coordinate 1,060 downwards.
TTAAATCAATTAACATTCCGAAAATCTCGAATTTACCCTCAAGAACTTCCACTCTTGCGGGACCTTTTATTAAAAGCGTATGCCCTTTTTTGATCTCTTGAATCATCTTTAATACCCTTAACTTGGAGTGTTTAGAATATAATTATTAGGAATTATTTCTAACATTTTTGCTAAAACTAGATCTTTAATTCTAATATGCGGAGGATTTCTTCAAAACCTAATTTCGTAAAAAGAATTTTTGCAGCAGGATCGGCATTTGTTTTTAATGCCAATCTGATAGAATGAATATGATTCCTCCTAAAGAAATCAATTACTTTTCGCATTAAACTTTCGCCGATTCCTTGTTGCCTTTTCTCTTCCTTTACAATTAAATTCGAAATATACCCAAACCTCATTCCGTTATTTGTATTTTTAATAGCACTATGTGCCATTCCTATTACTTGATTAGTTGTTTTATCAAATGCAACAAATACCTGGGTTTGCGAATCCCGACTCATTTGTTTCTCTATACTCGCACGCCATCGTTCTTCATCAAATTCTTTACCCATAAGAGAGCAAAGATTCTTCATTAGTGCTGTAATCTCATCGATATCTCGTTCTGTAAATTCTCTGATTATCATCAAATTATTATTATCCGAATAAAGGCGATCTAATACATCAATAAATATGTTAATTAAAGCAAAAATAAATATTTAATTATCAATTTGTTTGCTTTATTTATTTAATAATTTTTTATTTTTTTATAACAAGGAATACAATAATTTTTATCCTCAACTTTTTTAATCCTTGTGCTCATTGTTGGCTCTCCGCACATATCACAGATTATTGACTTATGTATTTCTGCTTCTTTCGGTGGTTTATATTCTATCTCTTCTATCTTAAACAAATCTTCTGGTTTGGAATTAAGAATTTTTTTTATTCGCTCTTCACGGGATAATTCACGATCACCAAAAGAAGTTGGCTTTAATGATAATCTAATTCCAATCTTTTTTGTTCGATTAAAAATTGTATAATTATTTTTACCATAGTCATGGAATATTAGATTTCCTTTTCCAAATGT
>CAZVTX010000201.1:0-7107 GCA_964629395.1 uncultured archaeon | reverse complement strand
GTAATTATTTCATTTGAGTTATTTTTAGCTTTTATATTCTTAGAATCTGTAGGCATAATATAGAATAATTTATAGCCTATAGATGGAATATCTTTTGCAATAAGAATATAATCTTTTCCCGATTCGCTTAGATTATCTTTTTGAAATGGGATTTCGTGTCCTAGATCATCTATTATTTTAAAGGAACCTTCCTTAAAATCGCAATGAATCCTTGCGATATCCGTTCTTGAGAAAGATAAGGGATTGAATATAATAATAGGAATACTATTTTTAGGTATATCAGAAGTATCAATTATATTTATTAAAGATTGAATTGAATGTCTATATATTTTACTTAGTTGCAATTCTGATAATTTCAGCATTTTTAGCATTTGATTATAAGCGGCATCTACGCAGCAACCGCAAATTCCATCATGAAAATCGCAGCAAAGAATTCTAATTATTGCTTTTTGAATTGATTTTAAAGGATATTCTTTATCTTCATAAATCTTAGCTAATGAGGCAAATAATTCGGTAAGATAAAATAGATTTTCTAAAGACCGAATTTTTTGCTTAAGACGAATGCGGTTGCTATAAGTTCCGGGAAATTTATCGGGGAGTCCGCTAAATTCATATGGTCCGATAATACCGAATTTTTTACCTGAATTTTTTATTGTCTTTAAAAATTCACTTGGTAATGCAATTTTTACGTTAAATTTCGCACTATTTTTTTGATAATCTCTAACCACATCAATTATATTCGAGCTGGGTGGAAGATTATCCGTTCCATTCAAAATAAAGATATTATTTGTTGTTGCTCTCTCTAAACGCCTTTTAATCGTGAATTTTAGTCCTCCGGTCATATCTGCCCCGATAATCTCAACCCCCATTCCGAACCTATTTAAGAATCTTATAAAATATTTAATAGGGGGAAATACCTTTTTTAGAATCTCATATACCTTAAAATTTTGCGGAATAAAATTTAAAGTAAGCGGAACCGGGGCAAAGGGAAATATAGGGGGTAAAATCGTAGCTGTGAATGGCGGGACTAACCAAGTATAAGAGCGATATAACCAATGAGTTAATATTTTTGAACCATCAGGTGCCCTCCAATAAAATTCTGATGGTAATAATCGGTTATTTGCTCCACGCCAAAAAATAAAATATTCAAAACCCGCTTTTTTAAGAATTTGAGGAAGTTGAGGGGTTTGTCCGAACGAATCTATTAAATATGCAATTTTAGGAATTATTCCAAAATTTTCTTTAATATAATTAATACCATAAAGAACTTGTCTCACTAAACTTTCTCCGTTCGGCATTAATGTATCTGGTGCAACAATCATGCCACCAATAAGTTCTATACGATTTTCCTTAACACGTTGCCTTAATTCATCCAACATTTTAGGATAATGAAGCTTAAAATATTCAATAGACATTACACCATCTATTACAAACTTGTATTCCGGATATTTTCTCATTAGTAATAAGGTATGTTTTATTATTTTGGCGGTCTTTGCACCCATTCCATCGGCGGTATCGCACCATAAATAATCTATATGAGCATGCGGAGATATAAAAACATTAATTTTATTGGACTCGGATATTTTAATCTTTTTTTGAATTTTTATTCCACCTAAATTAGTTTAATCATAATAATATAGAAATCCTATCCACCCGAGAATGGAAATCATTATATAAATAATTAAATCAAAAATAACATATAATTGAAAATTAAAATTTAAAAGTATTTGGAAAAAAAGGATAAGATAATAGATTGCACAATATAGAATAAAAAAATGAAATAATAAACCTCCAAATCCCCACTTATCAATATCTTTCCTCGAAAATTCAAAAATAATTCCCAATCCCATAATAGGCCAAATTAAATCTAATAAATTAAATAAGAGCCAGATGAGGGATATTTCAGAGATGAATATTTTAAATAATATATCAAGAATTAATAATCCGCTCAAAATTAGGACCAAAAGTGAAAGAATCGTATAATTTTTCCTCAGTTCATTCATAGTTTATGTTTTGCTTGAAAAATTAATAAATATTTCTTATTAAACTATAGCTTACTCTTGCTTATTTAAAAGCAATATTATAAAATAATATAAAGAATAATCAAAAGCCAACCAAATATGGCAATAAAAATATCAATTATAAATGACAATGAACTAATTATTTCCGGATTCCAAATTAAAATATTTAATATTAAATTAATGGGAATATAAAAAGAACAATATAATACAAATATATAGAATAATCCTTCTGGAATACTTGAGGTAAAGCTATCTCTATTAAGAAATTTTAAGAATATAAATATTGCGAGAAACGCCCAGAAATAATTTGAAAATAAACCGAAAAAATCTAATTCAACATTAATTAGAGCTCTAATTATAAATAGAATACCGGCTATTAGGCAAAAAATTCCTAATATACGATAAAAAACTTTAGCTTCTCGAAATTTCACAATCTAAAAAAATGATTCAATCATAATAAAGTATAACGATTTTCATTTTAAGTCGAAAATGATTTCAAAATGAAGTGGAAAACAAGAATTACCCAAATGACTAAAATAAAATACCCAATAATAATGGGTGCCTTTGCAGGGATCGGAAGAGCAGAATTTGCTGCAGCATTCTCAAATGCGGGTGGGCTTGGAATTATAACGGCTCTTAATTTTAGAAATAATGATGAATTTAAAAAAGAAGTTGAAAAAATGAACTCCCTTACGGATAAACCTTGGGGTGTGAATTTTTCTGTAATGCCTCCCATGCTTATCGAAAAAATGGGCGGAAAAGGAAGGGATGAAGATTCCTATATGGATTTTGTTGAAATAGCTATTGATGCCGGTGTAAAAATATTTACCACCTCAGCATATAAGGCTCCTAAAATAGGACAGAGGATTCATGAAGTAGGAGGTTATTGGTTTCATAAAGTTGCTACCCTTAAACATGCGGTCTCTGCCGAAAAACAAGGAGTTGATGCGGTAACAATTGTAGGTATTGAGGGAACCGGTTTTAAGAGTCCTCAGCAAAATACTACTTTAGTTAATATAACGATGGCAAGACGTTTATTAAAAATTCCTGTCATTGCGGCAGGAGGAATTGGAGATGCGAGGGGATTTTTAGGAGCATTAGCTATGGGTGCTGAAGCTGTTTGCTTCGGTAGTGCTATAATCCCTACTAAAGAAAGCCCCGCTTCTAAAGAATGGAAACAAAAAGTACTTAATTTAGATATTTTAGATGAAAATTTCCATAATAAGATTTTCAAATTTGAATCCAAAGATACTACAATTGCATCAATGGCAGCAGGACACTGTGATAAAATCTTAACGCTACAAGAGTTTATAGAAGAAAAAATTATTGGAAATGCCGAAAAAATCCTTAGATCATGGGGATTTACGGGAAATGAGATAAATTTTTCAAATTAAAGACTTAAATATTAAATGAGAGAATTTTTATTATTTATAATCCATGAATTCAAGAGAAAAATATCAAAAAATTAGTTCTGATTTGGTTAAAAAGTTCCAACAAATAGTTGGAAAGGAGTTTTGTTATGATAAATATGAAGTTAGATATGCTTATGCTTTTGGCGGAACGATTTTTGAGAAAGATTGGATTCCTGAATTAATTTTATTACCTCAAAATGTTAATCAAATTTCTGAAATTTTAAAGATTGCAAATGAGAATAGAATTCCCGTGACAGCAAGAGGGAGCGGAACCAGCCTATCCGGAGGGACTCTCACGCCATACAATGGAATAATTTTAGACCTCAGCCGAATGAATAAAATAATGAAAATTGATATCAAAAATAATATGGTTATTGTTGAGCCTGGAGTTATATGCGATGATTTAAATGAAGAATTGAAAAAATTTGGATATTTTTTCCCACCTGATCCGGGCTCCAGTTCTGTGGCGACGATAGGGGGAATGGTAGCTAATAATGCAGGAGGTATACAAGCTTTTAAATATGGCGTAACAAAAAATTATGTAATCTCATTGGAGGTAGTATTGGCAGATGGGAATATTCTTAAATTGGGCTCAGATGTCTTAAAATCCGTAAGCTCTTATAATTTAAAAGATCTTTTAATCGGCTCAGAAGGCACACTTGGAATTATCACGAAAATAACGCTAAGAATTAGACCAATGCCAAAAGAAAGAAAATTAGGATTGTTTATTTATGATAATCCTAAAAAAATAAGAGACGCAGTAATTAACTTGAGAAAAAGGGGAATTATTCCTAATTTGCTTGAATTTATGGATAAAAAGATTTTAAAAGCAGTCTCGGATTATTTAAAAGGCGAGTTTTTGGATTTCCCGCTCGGTTATGTACTGCTAGCAGAAGTAGACGGAAATAATAGACAAGAAGTAGAAGAAAGTTTTACAATCTTGTTTGATACGATGATGGACGAGCAACCAATATATTATCGAATTGCCAAAGATGATCAAGAGAGAGAACGACTGATTTTAGCAAGAAAAGCAAATCTACCTGCTTTATCAAGGCTTCAGCCAACAACATGCGTAGAGGATTGTACAATTCCTATCTCGAGATTCGATGAAATAATCACAAAAATAGAAAAGATCCCTAAGGAAATTAATGCAAAAAATCTTGATGTAGCTATTATATGTCATATGGAAGGAAATCTGCATCCTACATTTTTATTCAACGAGAATAATCCGGATGATATAAAAGATTTCACTAAAGCGATTGATTATCTTTATAGAGAAATAATTATCCCTGCTGGTGGTAGTCTGACAGGAGAACATGGAATTGGTAAAATAAAAACGCCATATTTAATCGATGAACACGGCGAAAATGTTGTAAATTTAATGGTAAAAATAAAGAATCTATTTGATCCAAATAGGATATTAAATCCGGGAACAGGAAAAGGAGAGCGTATGCCGCTGCAAAGAAAAAGATTTTTAAGGCGATTGAAAAATCTCCCTAATAAAATATTGGAATTAAAATGCATGCGGTGCGGATTTTGTTTAGCAACTTGTCCCTCAAGGATAAATTATATGATCGAAACGCACACGCCCAGAGGCAGATTGAGCATTTTAAACGGTTTAGTTCACGGAGAATTAAAACTTAATGAATTTATTTCTGAAATTTTCCATACCTGCACTTTATGCGGAATATGTACGGTAAAATGCCCCGCTGGTGTGAATACAATTGAAATATTTGAAAAAGCAAGAGAAATAATGCATAGAGGTTAAAAAAATATATGAAATTCGATTATGGAAAAGAAGGAATAAATATTAATATTGAATCTTATAAAAATGTTGATATATTTTATCCGGAAAAGCAGATACCGATTGAAAATCCAATAGAATGCATTAGAAATGCAATTCAAAAGCCTATTAACTCTAAATCTCTAAAAAATATTGTAAAAGCAAAGATTACTTCTAAAGAAAAGAAAATATGCATTGTAGTGAGCGATGCAACCAGACCGGTTCCAAGCAATTTGATCCTAAAAGCTCTAATTTTAGAATTAGAAGAATATGGAATTTATAAAGAACAAATTATCATCTTAATTGCTACAGGTTTACATCGAAAATCAAGAGAAGATGAATTAAAAAGAATTATAGGGAAAGATCTCTATAATAATCTAAAAATTATTGACCATGATGCTAAAGATGATAGGAATCTGATAAATCTTGGCATAGCTTCGGACGGAACGCCAATTTTAATTAATAAAATATATTATAAAAGTGCTGTAAAGATTTTAACCGGTTATGTAGAACCGCATTTCTTTTTCGGCTTTTCGGGAGGGCGCAAGTCAATCGTACCTGGGATAGTTGGCGCTAAAACAATTCAAATAAATCATTCTGCTAAAAATATTAATTCAAAATTTTCTAGGTTTGGAATATATGAAAAAAATCCGCTTCATAAAAATGCTCTTGAAATTTCTCAAAGAGTTGGCGTAGATTTCATAATAAATGTTTGCATTAATGAAAATCACGAAATAACTAAAGTTGCTGCTGGAGATTTAATAACTGCTCATAAGATGTTAGTAGAATATCAATTGAAAAAAATATTTCGGAAAATCGAAAAACCTTATGATATTGTTCTTTGCGGAAATGGTGGATATCCCTTAGATTTAAATCTATATCAAGCTGTAAAGAGCATGGCGTTAGGAGAACTGGCAGTTAAAGAAGGAGGAACAATTATATCGATTAATGAATGTTCGGATGGAATAGGAATCGGACAAGATAAATTTAAAGAACTTATTTTTTCCGGAATGTCGCCTAAATTAATTCATGAGAAAATTCTTAATAATGAAATTATTGTTCCAGATCAATGGGAGATTCAAATTTTATGCCGAATTCTTATGAAAAATGAAATCTATGTGATATCTTCCTTAAAAGAGAATGAAATTGGAAATATTGGATTAAAATATGCAGAAACTCCTGAAGAAGCCATAAATAAGGCAATTAAGAAGCATGGGAAAGATTATCGTATTCTTGTTTTGCCAAATGGCCCAAATATTATCCCTCTTTTGGAATCAATATATTAATATTTTATATCAAGAAATAAGATTTTCTAAATTAAATAAAATAAATAATTTGAGTAAAGCGAATTTGTGAAGAAAATGTCTTAGATTTGATGATCCCACTAAAATGGGAAAAGTCAAAAATATAATTAATCAAATCGCAAACATTTTTGTATGTTCTCGATAATATCACATATCAAATTCAAAAATATTTTTATATAATAACGTAGTGTATTATTTTATTAATACTAACATAAATAAAATTTTAAAATTCGGTTTAAGTGGTAAGTGAACGCCTTTTTAAAGGAATTTACAATAAAAAAAACAAAAATGTGAATTTACAATGGCTAATAATTACAAAGACAGATTAAGAGCCAAAAAAATAGAAGAAGAAGAAGTAGTTTTTGAAAAATGTTGCGATAACCCTTGCATTGAATCTCGAGATGGGGATAATGTATGCCTTAACTGCGGAATGATTGTAGGGCGAAATTTAGTAGGAAATGAAAGAAGGGCGTATACGGTAGAAGAAGTTAATAAACGACGTCGAACTGAACCCCGCTGGCGTGAATTTGGACCCCGAACTATGCTTCCTAATACCAAAATTGATTCCAAAGGAAGATTAATTGGGG
>CAZVTX010000200.1:0-7151 GCA_964629395.1 uncultured archaeon | reverse complement strand
TAACACAATATTTAGTATTAAATTATCTAACTTTATTGTTAGATACGATAATTGATGCTACTATGACCGTTTTGGCAATTTGTTCTGTTAGCATTTTCCTATATAAAAAATATTTAGGAAAGGATGCAAATTTTTCTAAAGATTTTAAAAAAGCATTTAATTCTAAAATCTTTTATCCAATAATTATTTTAGGCATATTAACGCCTATAGGATTTATTCCAATAATAATAATCGGAATAATATTATTCATTTTTTATATATTTGCAGTTTACACTTATAATCTTGAAGAGGATAATGAAAGTCCTTTATCTCGTTCTCGAAATTTAATGAGAGGATCTTCTTTAAGAATAATTGGTATTTTTATACTTGCAGTTTTAGTAGGCTTTATTGCCGATTTATTATATTCAACTATTTTAAATTTAATTTGGCCTATAACCAATGATACATATTATTCATGGTTCAATCCAGATACAAGAAATTATGGTATGATAATATTATATCAGCTAGTATCTAATATACCAACTCTTTTATTAGCGCCGCTGTTTATTTGTTTGCTAACACCATTATTTACACATCAAAAGGTAAAAGACGAGATGGGTATTTTATATATGCCTAAATACCCAAGTTATTACACTCCGCCAACCTTTGATAAAAGAGCTCCACCAAAAGGAATACCTATAGAACACTTTCAACATGTTTCAGCAGAACCTAGGATGTCTGAAGGTATGTATTGCCCGTTTTGCGGTTTTCATATTATCTCTCCTAAAAAATTTTGCCCGAATTGCGGGAAATCTTTAGATTTTGAAGAATAAATCAAAAGTGATTATAAATGTATGATGAAGAAGAAAAACAAGAAAAATTAATAAAATTCCGAATTGTAAAAGGAATTCTAATAATTTCCCTTATATATAGGGAAACAAAAGAATTTATTTATAATTTTTTCCATCCTATGAGCAGAGTTCCAAAAGAGACGCTTGCTGAAGCAGAGAAAATTAACAAAGATTTGGATCTCTTTTTTAATGATATTAAAATAATGGAATTAAGCGATAAATCTCAAGTTATCTTTTATGAGGGGAGTCAGGTAAGACTCATGACTATATTAAAGCCAAAAACGATAACGGAAGAAAATGCACCTTTAATTGCGAGGATTTTTGAAAGATTTCTATTTGAATTTGAAGCAAAATATCAAAAAGATCTCAAGGAATATCAGGGAGATCCATCAATATTTAAAGATACAGATAAAATGCTTTATGATTATTTAAATGTTGATTTAAGTTTCCCTCACGTTAGCAAATATACCGGATTTGATCCTGATGACCCTTTAGAGAAATATATTAATGAAGCTGCAGAAGAATTTACAAAAAGAATTGGCTATTTTTATCTGGATAACTTAATATATCTAACCAAAAAACACGTCAGAGAATTAGCGATAGAAAAAGGCGAAGATCCTAATAAATTGGAATTTCCTCCCGATGAAGATTTTTATGTAGCAATGTTTAATTTAAAGCGATTAGGATTTCTACAAAAAATTGATAATTTTATTGAAGAGTTAAATTTATATTCTAAAATCAAATATTAATTTTAATTAAAACTTAATCCAAAATAGTGTCTTCAATTGGAGTTTAATGTAAAAAAACATTTTGAAATTGATCCAGAGGACTTAAAAAATCCTATTGTATTAATCGGATGGCCGGGAATTGCTTTAGTCGGAAAACTGGCAATAATGACAATAAGAAAATCATTAAAAGCGGAAAAATTTCTAAGTATTGAATATTATGACTTTCCGGCAAAAGCGATTGTTGAAAAGGGAAAATTACACATTCCAAGTGCAAAAGTTTATTACAAAAAGGAAGAAAATAATGATTTCTTCATTTTAACGGCAAAGTTCCAGCCCCAAGAAGCAGAAAGTGTTTATGATTTCTCAAAACAATTTTGTATTGAGATGGAAAAGATTACAAAAGGAAAAATAAAAATGTATATTAGTGCGGGAGCTTTAGTCTCAGATAAAATAAATGAAATACCTAAAGTTCATGTATGCGGTACAGATTTGGATCTTGTAAATGAGTTTTTAAAAATTGAAAATACCGCTTTAATGGAAGAGGGTGTAATTGCAGGTGCAAATGGAATATTACCTGCTTGGGCGGGCGAAAAAGGTTTTGCTCCCGGAATTTGTCTCCTTGCCGAAACTTTACCTCCATTACCTATGATGAATCTTGATCCGCAAGCTTCAAAGGCAATAGTTAATGTATTAATTAAAAAATTCAATTTAAGTGTTGATTTCGAAGAATTAGATAAAAAGATTAAAGAAATGGAAAACGTTTTTGAATCTATAAAAAGACAAGCAGATATATTTATGAAAAGAAGAGCGGAGGAAGACAAGGGAATAGATTCTTATTTTCGTTAAATTTTTTATATTTTTTTATAAGGCATCTCTATGCATAAATAAATTAGTTATCTTTATTACCTAAAATAACATTTTAATTAATTAATTAAATGATTTATTATTCAGAATACAAATAAAAGAATTGAATTATGAGGTTTTTCAAACTTTTTACACCTTTTAAAATTAATAATATGGAAGTTTCTAATCGTATCGTAATGCCCGCAATGCATTTAAACCTTGCCGATAACGGTTTTTCCACAAAACGTTTAGCGGATTTTTATGTGGAACGTGCTAAGGGAGGCGTTGGATTAATACTTGTTGGCGGCATTTATGTCAGCATTTACGGCAAAGGGGTTCCTATGATGTTGGCAATTGATGATGATAAATATATTCCGAAATTAAGAGAACTAACAGATGCAGTGCATAATGCCAGAAATGACGTAAAGATTGGAGCACAATTATATCACTCCGGCAGATATACTTTCCCTCAAGTTATTGGTATGCAGCCAATTGGCCCGTCTGCCGTCTATAGTAGGTTTAGTAGGACTACTCCACGAGAGATGACCTTAGAAGATATTGAAAGGGAACAACAAGCTTTTGCAGATGCCGCCAGACGTGCTAAAGAAGCGGGCTTTGATTGTGTTGAAGTTTGCACTAATGCAGGCTATTTAATTGCTCAATTTTTATCGCCGGTAACTAATAAAAGAACTGATGAATATGGAGGGAGCTTGGAAAATCGTATGAGATTTCCCCTTGAGGTCATAGAAAAAATTAGAAAAACTGTTGGAAAAGATTACCCTGTTGGCTTTAGAGTTTCCGGAGATGATTTCATTGAAGGAAGTAATACTTATAAAGAATATGCTATAATTGTAAAAGAATATGAAAAAGCGGGTTTAGATTTTATTAATGTAACGGGTGGATGGCATGAGACCCGTGTTCCTCAATTAACTATGGATGTTCCAGAAGGTTGTTATTCATACTTAGCACAAAATATTAAAGATCAGGTAAATATCCCGGTATTTTCTTCAAATAGAATAAATGACCCCATTGTTGCCGAAGAAATATTACAGGCAGGGAAAGCAGATGCCGTGTGTATAGGAAGGGGATTAATTGCTGATCCATATCTTCCGATAAAAACACAAAAAGGGGATTTACACGATATAATGTACTGCGTTGCCTGTAATCAAGGATGTTTTGATTATGTATTTTTAATGAAACCGATAAGTTGTTTAAGAAACGCTAGAGCTGCAAATGAAGCAAAAACCGAGTTAAAACCAATAGATTCACCAAAGAAAGTGATGGTTATTGGTGCGGGGCCCGGAGGTCTTGAGGCTGCCAGAGTCGCAGCATTACGTGGGCATGAAGTTCATTTATTTGAAAAAGACGATAAAATAGGAGGCTTATTAAATGTTATTTGGATACCGCCGGGAAGACATGAATTCAAACGTATGATTGATAATTACAACTATTGGCTTCAAAAATTAAATATCAATATACATTTAAATACAGAAGTCACGATTGATACAATAAAAGAATTTAATCCAGACGTGGTTTTATTGGCTACAGGTGCGACTCCAATAAAACCACCTATACCTGGAATGGACAAGCCTCATGTATATCATGCAAATGATGTTCTTTCTGGAAATGCACCTATAGGTGATAATAATGTGATCATCGGAGGCGGAGCAACCGGAGTAGAATTAGCGATTTATCTCGCAAAATATGGCAAATTACCATGTGATGCCTTTGAATTTCTTACATTTTATAACGCTTTAGATGTTGATACTGCTTTAAAGATGTTATATAAAGGTAGAAAGAAGGTAACAATAATGGAAATGCTGCCTAAATTAGGTGGAAATCTCGGTAAAACTACAAGATGGGTATTAATCGAGAAATGTCAGAAATTAGGTGTGAATATTTTAACCAGCGTTAAAGTTACCGAAATCGGAGATGATTATGTAAACTATAAAGATTCTAAGGATAATGATTTAACTATAGAAAATGTTGATGCAGTCTATTATGCAACAGGAGTAAAGGCAAATGATAAATTATTTAAAGAAATAAAGGCGCTTAAAATACCAGTTGAGAAAATTGGTGATTGTCGAAAACCTGCAACTGCTAAAGAAGCAGTTCAAAGGGGTTATACAATAGCCAATAAAATCTGAAATTTTTTATTAAAAATTTTTCCAAAAAATTTTTACCATTTATATATTTGTAATAAAATTTGAAAGAGAAAATGAGCGAAGATTTAGAAGTAGGCAATTTTAGATATGATTTAGCTGAAATAAATCAAAAGATTAAAAATGAGATTCATGAGAATTTATTATGTATAAATGAAAAATCCAGGAATTATATTAAAGATATAGTCTCGCTTATAAATTATGAAATTGGAATAAATAAAATTTTATCGATTATTCTTTTTGGCAGCCAGAGAAAGCATTCTTGTGAGCATACAGGTATTTCTGACTGTGATCTCTTATTTATATTTAAGGATAGAGTGTCAAATAGACATATCCGTGAAATTGAAAAATATTTTATTGCTTTAGAAATTAAGCATAAATTTAGGGATTATGAAGATGGAATAATACAAAAAATTTTAAACGTTATCCAGCAAACAACAGGAATGTTTGTATCCCATTTTCTAACAAAAAGAAAATATTGGGAAGAAGCTAAGTTCCATAAAATATTTCGGGTAAATAAATTCTTCTCATACATTTTTGCTCCGAGAAAAATTGTTTTATGTAGTGTAATTGACAATAGTAATATTTTATATGGTGAGGATTTAAGAAATATAGTTAAATCAAAAGTAAAAATTCCCGTATTTGATATGCTTAAAAGTACGGTCATGAATCTATGTATCTCAATTTTTTCTCTTGTAATTTCTCCTCTTAAGAAATTAAAGCCCATGAAATATTGTCTTGAAGCCGTTAAATGGGCATTAAGAGCATCAAATTATTATGCTTTTGAGGATACGGTTGAATTAGAAAAAATTACCCGTAGATTTCAACAATTGGAAAAATATAAAATGAATAGAAGACATGCCAAAATATTTTATAAAAGATTTCTTGATTTACGAAATCAACCGAGATTAGATTTAGGTTTTATGCTCAGAACACCATTAAGAATATTAAAAATTCACGTCAAAGGATTTATTTATGCTAAATTAGTTGGAAAAAGAAAATAATCTTTTAATATTACATTTTTATAAAAACTTTAGAAAGCAAATTTAAGTAGGTTTCATTTAATTAATAAAGAATCTTAAAAAATACGCTTTATTTTATCTTGCCAAAAATAAAACCCGAAGTTTCCGAAATTGATGGCGTTTTCCGGATTAAAATAGATATTCCTTTTGATGTAAAATTTGTTTGCTCATATTTATTTAATCTGGATGATAAAAACATTTTAATCGATGCGGGTCTTAATTTTATAGATTGGAAAAGGAAGTTTTTAAATATCCTTTCGGGATTGAATATTAGAATTGAGGAAATTGATTATTGTTTCGTAACACATGAGCATTTGGACCACAGCGGATTACTGAAGTTTTTAAAACGAAAGAATCCGGATTTAAAAATTGTAATGCACAATTATGCAAATGAGTGTTTAAAAATAGCGGTTCAGCAAGATAATTTTCCAATTATAGAGAAAAATGCTGAGGAGATTGCAAAAACATTTATTAAGTATGGAATGGAGCCCGATTATGTTAAAAGAATAATTCAGACATTTATAAATTGGCCAAAAATTGTAAGATATAGGGAACCTGATATTATATGTAATAAAGATTGCGAAATTAAAATAAATTCCAATGAAATTAAGGTAATATGGACGCCTGGACATTCAATAGGGCATATTTGCGTATTTAATCCACGAAAATCTCATTTATTTAGCGGAGATCATATTTTATCCAGAATTACTCCGCATATAGGGATTTATAATCAATTATCGTTAATGAATCCAAATCGTTTTTATCCTAATATTCTTAAAACATATTTGGAATCTTTGGATAAAATAAAGAATCTTAATCCGAAAATAATATTTCCTGCTCATCAAGAAGTTATTTTTGATCCTCTAAAACGAATTGAAGCAATTAAAAAACACCATCAAAATCGATTTAGACAAATTAAGGATACTATTAAAGATAAACCAAGAACGCCCTATGAAATCTCTCAAATTCATTTTGGTAAGGATCTTGATGATATGAATAAATATTTAGCAATGAATGAAGTATTAGCTCATTTAATATATTTAGAAAATAAGAATGATGTAAAAAGAATAGAGAAAAATGGAAAAATTTTATTTTCTAGTTAAATAATATATTAATATCAGATTTTTATATTATCACCGTTATTATATTATTAACAGTTAAATTAAATTCAAGGTGTATTAAATTTGCCGGAAGAGGAAATCGACGTTCGAGAGCTATTCTTTCAGATTTTAGAGATTGTTAAGTTCGAGCTCAAATTTTATCAGTATAAAGAAAGTCCTATGTTTGAACGTATTGTAAAGACGAGGGTTTTTCAGCAAAAATTACAGAATTTAAAGGACTTTATAAATAAATATTTTGATATTATGTATCAAGATGAAAATAGCCCCATAAATCAGGCGGCTTTAAAGACACAATTAGATAATATTGCAAGAATTACCAATTATTATAACGACCTTTCTAATTTCTATAAAGATCATTCAAAACAATTAATCACAAGGGAGAAACTTCAAGAAATTATTGATTATTCCCATATTGAGGAATTATTCATGATTTTAACCAATATTT
>CAZVTX010000199.1:0-7161 GCA_964629395.1 uncultured archaeon | reverse complement strand
AAGCTTCTACCTTAATCGGATTAAAATATAAAGATTATTTGTCCTATTATCATACAGACCGAGATCATTATAATTTAATTAATAAAGAAAGAAGACCATGGGAAGATGAGGGAACCGATTACACTAATAGAAATGTTCGCGGCGCTATGGAAATGGCTTTAACAATCGCTATGAAATATCTTGAATTAAAAGATAAAGAATAATTAAAATCTCTTTTTATTATCATAATTTTTTATTTTTAAGATATATCCTCAAGTTTAAGCTCAAATACATCATTTATATTTGCATATCCTACAATATCATCTCTAATATATATATTGAAAGGTAATTTTTCCTCGTAATATTTTCTAATTATATTTAAAATATCATAATGATCAGGCTTTACAAATTTATCCTTATATTTTTCACCCACACCATCAGAATATTGATATTGCTGTAAAACAAAATTACCTCTAAAATTATTTTCTTTCAGAAATGAAATTATCTCATGAATATCATAAGGAGTCAAGAGCTTTCCTACATAAGTAGTCCTTATTTCAAAATCTATTCTCTTGTAACGATTAATTATTTTAAAAGATTCTTTTATTGAGTCTATATTAACGGGTGACATTGTTATTAATTGATATTTTTTTTCGGTCAATGGCGCTTTTATATCTAATGCAATTCGGTCGATAAATTTCGTTAATTTTTCAATAACATCGGGATTTGTTCCATTAGTATCAACACTTATGTATTTTCCGAGTTCTTTAATACCTCTGCATAGAGGCACAAGATCTTTTTGCAATGTAGGCTCACCTCCGCTAATACTTACTGCGCTAACTAATATATTTGACTTAACCATTCCGAGTAATTCCGAAATTGTCATTATCTTACCTACATCTTTTCGCAATAAATGCTTATTATGACAAAACCCGCAGCTTAAATTACATCCAATTGTAAAGATTACCATACACGCCTTAGCGGGGATATCTTTCGTAGAAATATCTATAATTCCGCCTATTCTCATTTACATTCATTCAAATAAAATTTATTTATATTCTTTCTCAATTAAATTATTAACCTGATTAAGGGGTCTGATAAATGGTCCTGCACTCTCTAATTTTAGAGATGTTAACGCAGTTGCAAATTTTAATGATTCTTTAGGACTTTTCTTAATTCTTGAGCCAACATAGCTCACGAATGAGGTATCACCACGACCGGTCCGACCCCTCATCCATTTATTACGCCATGGATAAAAATAAACCTCTCCATCAGTATATAATGACAAACCTTTTTGATGGGAAATTAGAATCTCCCTTGGGCCATATTTAGATAACTCTTTGCCGCCTTCAGAGACATCATCCATACCCGTTAATGCTTTCATCTCTGCTCGATCTACCTTCAAAATAGTTACCTTTGAAAGAATTTCCTTCTTATCATGTTCGGATAGTTCACAAAAATAAATTGAATCGGTATCTTTGTCTTGAAAACGAATAAAGCCCTGGATATCAATGCATAATTTATCAGGATATCGATTATAAAGTTCATCTAATAAATTAATATCGATTTCGCCGCCTAATATAGGTGCTAAAATAAAGTATTTCGTATCAATTTCCGGAATTTCATTAATATCAAATAATCCGGCAAAACCCAACGGAGTGCAAACCCGATATTCCATATCTTTTGAAGTATAGGTATTTCTAATTCCAGAGGTCTCATCTGTATAATGAACAAAAAATTTCACTCCGTATTTTTTAAAATCATCCAAAATGTCTGCATCAGATTTTCTTAATCTTGTAATAACCGCAACTTTTAGTCCCATATGACTTGCTGCTATGCCTCCGTAATAGACGGCGCCCCCTATTGCTTCTCTTTTTTTACCATTAATAACTATAATATCTTTCGCAATATGACCCAAAATAACCAAATCGAAATTTAACATGTTTTCTTTTTAGATTTAAAATATCTTCTTTCTTTATGATTTAATAAAAATAATAAAAATTAATATTTTTTGATTATCTCATATAAATCCGTCCTTCTATCCGACAAAAGGGGAATACTCTCCCTAATAGGTTTTAACGTATCTAAATCCAACGAAAAAACTTTTATTTCTGACCGATTTCCAAGATGCTCTAAAATATCTCCATTCGTAATTAAAGAATAGCCGAAGAAATCGAATTTTTTACCTTTACCTACCCGATTAATACCAATAATATAACACTGATTCTCAATAGCCCTTGCACGTAATAATGTTTTCCAAATTTTTCTTTTCGGTTCGGGAAATTCTGAAGGGATAAATATAATATCTGCACCATCTAAAGTCATTAATCTAAAAATTTCGGGAAATCGCAAATCATAACAAATGGCTAAACCAATTTTTAAGCCGCCTAAGTCATTCAAAGAAAAAACATCCATAGATTTTCCGGGTAAAAGGAATTCCTTTTCTTCCATCGGAGAAAAAAGATGGGTTTTACGATAAAGACCAATTAAATCTCCATTTTTACCCAAAATAAAAGCGGTATTATAATAACCATTAGCCTTTTTTTCTAAAATCGTTCCAATAACAATAAATTTTCCCATTGAAATTTTTTTTATCATTTCCGTTGTCATTCCCGGAATTTCCTCGGCATAATCCCCAACTTTTTTTAAATCATAGCCGGTTGTAAAAAGTTCCGGAAAACATACAATATCAGGTAAATCAGGTTTAGCAGCAATAGATTCTAAAAGATCTAAAGCTCTATTCAAATTAACTTCTTTATTACCATCGATTATCTCCATTTGAATAATAGCTATTTTTAAATTTCTCATGTGAAATTCACATTAAATTTTTCATTTTAAAATATTGTAAAATTATTTACATTCCTCTAAGATTAAATGAATTGCTCTACAAAAAGAATTCGCAAATAAATTTAATAAGGAAAAATCAGTTCTAACCTCTTTTGCAATCTCCAATTGTAGAGCATTAGTTAATCTCTTATTTAAAAAACGATAAGTAATATATCCGCCCGAATATGCTAATAACTGGTCTTTTATCGCTAAACCGTCATCTAAGCTAAAATGTTGCTCCAATACTTGCTTAAGTTGATAAAAACCCCAATAATCATAATCTTTCGGTTTTTCGGAGCAATTGCTTAAATTTAAAGTTTTACCGAATAGATTTCCGAAAATAATATCGGGATATTCTTTATATGGCTTGGTAAAACCATGTAAATCTACAAATAAACATTTTCCGAACTTTTCTACACACTCATCAGCATAACTTAATATCAATTCATGATAATATGAATGAAGAGCCGCTGCATCCTTGGAACTTTTCTCAAAGGCCACGGCAGTTCTAGGCGGACGATTAAAATCAATTTTACTCCTATGAATCTTGCTAAATACATAATATAAATTAAGATTCTCCTTTTTAAGCTTAAATAAGATTAATTTGGATAAAAAATATGTATTCTTATCTGGCTTGGAAATTCCCTTTTTACGGGTCGGAATTGATAATGGCTTAAGAAAACCGCCATGCGGACAGGATAAAACAACCGGAATATTTCCCTTCCCTGTATATATATATCTTTTAAAATTCAATATAAATTTTATTTAATATTATCTACTTTATTTGTTAAAATCTGCTTTTAAATAAAAATAATCTCTTTATATTTAGTAAAAAATCTTTTTATAAAATTAATTTCCCATATCATATCTTTAAATTTCGGAATCCGACAATAATATCATCTCAATTTAATCTGCGAAAATTATTTTTGAATTTTGTCGCTTTAATCAATGATAATTTATTGTAAAGAATCAAAACTTTTTATTCGTTCACTTAGCACGAAATTTCCTTTTTTGTTCTATATTTAATATATTATTAAAAACAAACTATTTTACTAAATAATAAAAATTTTTACAAATTTTTAATTAGAATATAATTAATTTGTAAAAAGGTTTTATCATGAGGTTAGGAAATATGGAAATTGATGAATTGATCGGATTTTTAAAGAAAAAAGGTTTTCGCGATACTTTTCATGTATTAACGCAATTTAAGGATTATAAAACGGATAAGCATACTTTCTACAATGAGTTAAATAAATTTAGCTATTATAACTCGTTCTTTAGAGTAAAAGATGATTTGATCAAAAGGGGACTTATTGAAATCGAACAAAATGGCAAAAAGAAATACATTAAACTTACCGATAAAGGACTCGAAGTCTATAATAAACTGGTCGAAATAAGCAGAATAATCAAAAACGAAAAAAATTAATCAATTATCCAAATTTTAATTTAGATTATTATTATATTATTTATTATCCGAGGATTTTACAAAATTTTAACTCAGATTATCTATTATCCTAATTAATGATCCTTGAAAGATTAATTGTTGGGCCTTTCGGAACTAATTGTTATATATTCGGATCTTCAAAATCTAACGAAGTCATTGTTATTGATCCGGGCGCAGAAGCGAATTCTATAGAACAAAAAATTAATAATTTAGGCGCTAAACCGATTGCGGTCGCTTTAACTCACGGGCATATAGACCATGTCCATAAAGTTGGTAGAATTCTAAGACGATACCACATTCCTTTAATGTTTAACAAAAAGGAATACGATTCGGGTGTTTATCCGAGAAAAAAAGCCGATAGATGGCTTTCGGAAGGAGATCAAATTGATGTCGGGGAATTAACCTTAAAAGTTTTAGAGACACCAGGACATACTCCTGGAAGTATTTCTCTTTATTGCAAACAAAAATTGGAAATAAATGGAAGAATGTACGATGGCCTTATTTTTACGGGAGATTTATTATTCCGCGGAAGCGTTGGAAGGACTGATTTACAGGGCGGAAACCAAAATTTACTTTTTAAAAGTATTAGGGAAAAAATTATGCATAATTCCGAATTAAATGATAATTTTCTCGTTTTACCTGGACATATGGGCTATACTACGATAGGAGAAGAAAGAAAATATAATATATTCAAAAGATTTTTTATTTAGCTTTATATGCTCCTATTGGAGCGATGTATAGATTTTGTCCGTTATCCGAATTCTCAGAATTAACCTCGTTTTTATTATTCTCATAAGTTTGCCAAAGTTCTATTTTTTGATGATTAATTAAATGAAGTAAACACATTACGGAATCAACTAACGCTTCTACAGTGGGCTCCTTAATCAATTTAAGAAATGGAACGGGTTCTCCATTGAATTGATTGCAAATTTCGTTATAAAATTGAGAAATTCTTTTTTTAAAGTCAGCCCTTTTCTTTTCTGCATTTGCAATAAGTTTTTCGGGCAAAAACGGTAATTTTCCCTTAAGTTCCCTCTTTCGGGAATGTTTTTGCTTCTTAACGATCTGTTCTCCGTTTTCCAATACATCTTTTATAACGTCTGAAAGATCTTTTAGGTTTAATCTTCTAAACTTAGGTTTAGGTGCTAAAACATTTAATATCTTAACCTTATCTTTTAATTTTTTATCTAATTCTGCAATATCTAAAGATAAAACACGTTTTATTTTTTCTTCCTCAAAAGACTTCTTTTGTTCCTCATCAAGTAAATTCAGAGCTTCTAATTCCGCAAACGCCTCAAAAATTTCATCATCATCACTGTCATAATTATCATCATTATTATTATCAAAAATATAATCTCCATCTGATAAATCGGAACATTCATCGTCATATTCAAAATCAACGTCGCAATCTAATTCTTCTTCCGCTAAAATAGGATCGTCGTTTATTTCTTCAATCTCCTCCTGCGTGTCCAATGAATTATTAATTAATGTATGAGTTTTGCGTTTTAAAACATAAGTAGAAGAATTCAGAACTTTACCGCTCACCTTAAACTTTAAGTCTCCGTGAAGCTGATTGATATCACGGGAAAAATCTTTTAACAGCGATTTTAACTCAACACTCCAGATATTTCGCTGTAATACTCTCGATAATCCTTGCTTATTCATAAGCATTCCATAACTGGAAGTGCACCAGAAATTAACGGGTTTTATTCCTGCACGTTCCTTATCAAAAATCTCGGTTGCGGGTATCTGATTTAAAGAAATAGATTCTTCTCTCATATCGCTCTTATAACTTTTTCTCTTAATAAAAAACTAAATTAGAAAAAAATTTGAATAAATATAATACCCGCATAATATCTTTTTCTATCTAAATTTTCCGATTAAGCAACTTTTTTTTCTTTTTAATAGTTCTTTAAATATTTCCTTTAAGATACAAAATTAATATTAGGAGGCTGAGCATAATCATGAGTAATGAAAATTGTAAAATAAACGCTTTTGATAAAGAAAAAGTCTTTAAGAAAGGACTTGTCTATTGCCCGCTCTGTCATCAAGAGATATACGCAAAATCAGAATATTTACTCCGAGTTTTCGGAAATAATATTTATCAATATATGGCTGCAGTCCTTGTAATGCATTATCGCCATTACCATATTCAATATTACGACTTATCATGGAAATATTATCGCTATAGAGAATATAATATTGAATATCAGGAGATGGGACATCATGATTATAAAATTATGGTAAATAATCGTGCAAAACGCCAATTAATTAATGCTATTCTTTTTAATGATTCGCTCGAAACCGAAATTAAAAAAGAAATGATTAAAGGATTTATCCCTCTGCAGCATAATGATAATAAAACAAAAAAGAAGATTAAAGATTCCCTAATTGCTTTAGAAATTGAAGGAATTGGATGCCAATTCTGTATACATCCGGCAAAATATATAATAATCTCTAATGGAGAACAATATCACGTCTGCGGAATTCATAAAAGAAAAAAGGAATTTAAAAATCTCGAAATTATCGACTTAAGAAAAAATATTGAACAGGAAATTAATAAATTAATTGCTTAATTTCCATATTTTCCGTATTTTTTTAATGTTTCGTGCATAGCAAGAAAATTTTCAAGTTTAACCGAAGGGGGGATACTATGCCCTGAGCTTAAGATGTATCCTCCATTGGGAGCCACCTCTTCAAGCAGCTTTTTCGTATAGGCTCTAATAAATTCCTCATTTTTATCGGTTAAATCTTGCGGTGAAACATTTCCTATGAATGAAAGCTTATCGCCGTATTTTTCATTAAGTTTGAAAATATCAAATTCGGGATTTGCTGTAGTGGGCTCAATCGGATGCAAGGCATCAATGCCCGCAGAGATAATATCCGGAATCAATTCGCAAACATCGCCGCAG
>CAZVTX010000198.1:0-7173 GCA_964629395.1 uncultured archaeon | reverse complement strand
CAAAATTATGAGACGTTTAATTTTGATGAAATTATCGAAAATATTAATTTTAATGAAATTTCTTTGGAAATCATTATAAATATTATTAACATAATTTCAAAAAATCATTCTGATTTAGAAAAATCACTATATCTTTTAGAATTTTTAAAAATATACAGAAATAATACTAATAAATTAATGGATATTATTAAAGAATTTATTAAAATTATTTCTCTACTAAATTCTCATTTAAAATTAAAAATACTATATCATAGAAAAAAATATTTAGAAAATGAACTCAGATTATCTGAACTTAAAAGTATCTCAGGAGATATATCTGCAAAATCCAATTTATTAAATAAATTAAATGAAGATATTGAAAAAAATGAATTAAAGTTAAAATATCTTGAAGAAGATTTCAAAATTTATGAAAATAAGTATAAACAAATTAATCAAAACCTTAAAAATCTAAAACAAAATATAAAGGAATTAAATATTAAAAAAAAAGAATGTTTTAACCAAATAAATCGGATAACTCGAGAATTTGATGAATATAATGCACCTAATCTAAAAGACAATAAATTAAATAATGAGGGAAAACTTAGCGAAAAATATAAACAATTAAAAGATCTTAGAATAAAAGCAAAAAAATATCAACTTCAAATTTCCGAACAAAATAAAAAAATTAAAGATTTACAGCAAAAACTCGAAGAATTCTTACCATCTTACGATTCTATTAAAAAGGATTATGAAAGACTTTCTCAAATAATTGAAAATGATAAAGAAAAATTAAATCAGATTAAAATAGAAATTGAAACACAATTAAAAAAACGAGGAAATTCCGAACTTAAAGAATTAAACTTTGAAAATATAACCGTTCTAAGAAGACCAGAAGAAATTAAATATGAGTTAAATAAAATTAATTCGGAGATTAACAATTTAATTAATTCTATTAATTTAAATAAAAATGAAAATGAATTAAAATTAATAGAAAACAATACTCTTATTTCAAATAAAATAGAATCTTTTAAAAAAGAATTTGAAAAAAATAAAGAAAAAATCATTAAAGATGTAAGTTTAGAAGAAATTACGGAAAGTATTGGAGCTTTTAGAAAAATTGAGAGTATTCTAATTGATTTAGAGGGGTTATTAAATATTTTTTTAAAAGAAATAAATTTAACTTGTTCTTTTGAAATAAAAATAAGGAATCTTGATGAGCAATTTTTAATTGTATTATCCTTTTTGAGAGGAAATAAGGAATTGCTAAAATTTGACGATTTAACTACACCCGAAAAAGTATTTTTTATTATTTCATTTTACCTCTCTTTAAAAATAATTTTAAAAGAAAAAACTATAATATTTTCTAACTTATTCCTGCCCCCTAAATTTAATAAAAGAGGGTCTGTGTATAGGACTATTAGAAAGGTTTTACCCATTTTTCAAAAAGACAAAAGATTAATGGATTTTTCCCTTATTTTTATAATATCTAATCTTGAAATGAAAAAAGAAATAGAGGGAATAAAAATTATTGAAATAAATCAAAATCAAAGTGAAAAAAAAAATGATGGAAGATAATTTTCAAAAAGTAGTTAAAAATATATGCAGAATAATTCTTAAAAATAAGACAAAGATGATTAGGGAAGAAGATATTAAAAATATGTGTGAAAATTATGATTTCAATGATGTAATAAGTGAAGTATATAATAGACTAAACGATGTGGGATTTGAACTTATCGCTACAAATTTTTTGGAACAAAAATATTATGTTCTAACTTCAGAAGGTAAAGATGATGAAATAACTCCCAGCCAATACGGAACTCTTGCCACAATCTTAGCTATGAGCAAAGAAATCGATGAGAATTTAAAGTTAGATGACATTAAAGAAATCTTTTCAGAATTATGGGATTCAGACGTAAAATTTCTTATTGAAAAAGATTACTTAAGAAAAATAAATATAAACGGTTTGGATATAATAAAAGTCACCCCATTAGGGAAAGCACTTTTAAAAAATATCATAAAAGATTTAAACATAAAAAATATATTAGAAATTTTCAAACATGAATAAAAATTAGTTTTAAAAAGAAAAAAATTTAATCTTCTTTAGGATTTTCCAAATCCAAAACAAATTGATCGTATATTTTTTTTACACGCTCTGCAGATGGTCCCTCACCGCGCACTCCGTTTTCATCTACAATTATTTTTCCATTCAAGATAGATATTATATTTTGATCCTCAATATAATTAACACTTGCTTTAGGGAATATTTTTGCAATTCTTTCCGCTAAAGCTTTCATTGGAAAAGGTTCCTCTTCTAAGCTAACAAAATTATAATAAGTATTTCTTATCAATACTTTCGGATAAGTTTTATTTTTTTCGTCTTTAGCGTTAATTAAAATTAAATTAGCGTCTTCGGAAACTCCTTTTAGCAGGCCAACGAAAAATTTATCATCATTAAGATATACTTTAACAATTTTATCGATTAAGGTTTGCAATTCTGTATTATAAAGCCTAAACATTCTTACACACTCATTTTTTATTTTTTAAATTATAACTCTAAAGCTTTAATAAGTTCGGGGATATTTTTTCCGGTTTTTGCACTGGTCGTTATTACTTTTAAATTTGGATTCAATTCTTTCGCATTTGATATCATCTTTTCAATATCTGTTCCTAGGATATTTAATAAATCTATTTTATTAATTACGGCAATATCTGAAAATTTGAATAGCATAGGATGCTTTTCTATGACATGTTCACCTTCAGTTATAGAAACAACAACAATTCTCTTTTCTGCACCTAAAATAAAATCGGAAGGACATATTAGATTGCCTACGTTTTCAATAAATAATATTCCATTCTTATATTCGGAAAGGTCTATATTTTTTAATATTTGTGAAATATGGTATGAATTTAGGGCACATTCCCGTCCCGTATTGATTTGAATTGTTTTCGCACCATGCTTTTCAATTCTATCCGCATCAATTCTAGTAGCAACATCTCCATTTATTACCAGTATGTTATAATCTTTTGAAAGTTGTTCAATTATTACCTCTAAAAGTGCTGTTTTTCCGGCACCAATAGCACCTACGATATCAAAAGATTTTATATTATATTGTTTTAAAATTTCATTGTTTTTAGCTGCTAATTTATCATTATTTTCAATTAGGTCCTCATTAAGTTCAATAATTCGAGAGATATCCTCCTCGGGCATCGTTAATTCGATTTACTAAAATTTTATCTAATTTAAATTAATTTTTAAAATCAAGCTTCTTTGATAATGTTTTTGTTTTTAGTGATTCGATATTTAATAACTCATTTTTCTATATTTAAAATTAGAATAATAAATTAAATACGCCCCGATAATGCCGCCGATATCTGCAAAAAAAATTGCTTGCCAATAACCATATACAATAAAACCGCTAAAAAACGGCTGAATTATTGTCCATAATATTAATAGTACTAATAATGAACGTCCGCTTAACCGCATGGGAATAAACATACAAATGAATGTCATATGTCTATCCATATTATTAAAACAAATAAAGGCAATTAAACCTAACATCGCCCCTGAAAAAAATCCGTAGGGGATTGCCACTTGATCAATAGGATATACGAATCCTAATAATAATCTAATCAAAATATAAAAAAGTCCCGTTAAACCCGAGCAAAATAGATATAATCTCAAAAGGAATTTTGACCCGTAAAATCTCTCAATATTTCTGCAAATTAGATATAGAAATAATAAATATATGAATAAAAATAGAGGAAATAAAATAGAATATGCAGGGGCAATAAAAAGGCCTGTAAATATTACCCAAAAATAAAGGTGAACTATTCCCCAAAGGCTAAAATATAAAACATGAGATAATCCGAATAATGTTAATATATATCCCGATAATGAGAGTCCACCTATAATAAAAATTAATAAAAACGTATATTTATAATTCATTGATAATCCAGGATAAAAAGTTTTTTCCCTTGAGCGTTGAGCTTGTTTTCTTAATTTTTGTTGTTGTTTAATATATTTTTTAATTTCTTTATGACGTTTGATACCAGAATCATATGGAGAAGGTTTTATTTTTAATGCATCAGTATATAAAGGTTGAACTTCTCTCATATTTGAAGCGGTAACTGGAGGAATTTTTAATTCGAAAGAACATTCATGATTTTCTGGCAGTCTATGTTTTTTGCAAAATGTTCCTCCGCAGTATTTACACCTAAAGGGTAAGCCTCCCGTAATCCTTTCTCCGCAATATTCGCAATAATTCATTTTATAAAAATTTTGATAATTGTAAAATCTATTTGGTATAATTATTTTGATATTTATTTAATATATTATGAATTATTTAAAAACTTAGAATTTTAGCACAATTCTTTATTTAATTCAAATGGAAATAAGAAATATTAGTATTAATAATTTAGTAATTAGCAGCATTTTGCCATTCTTCCGGAACATAGAGCGAGGATTCTATTGGTGCATACACATTAGCGTATCCGATTATGAGCAATAATAAAAGTGCTGCAAATAACAGTATATATACTTGTTTATTCCACATAAAAATATTTTTTCCATCTAATATCCCAATTGGAATCATATTAAATAATCCTAAAGTAAAATTTAGTATCGCCGCAATACAAATAAATAAATTAAGGGGATAGAGATCTCTCGGAATAATAAATGAAATTATCAATAAAATCAGACCGTATATTAAATTTACAAGAGGTCCCGCTACTTTGCACAGACCGGTTTTTCGATCTACTTTATCTAATCCCAATACTACTACTGCTCCAGGTAATGCCAGGGCGGGAATTGATGTAGATGAATATATTAATGATAATGAAGCACTAATTAAACTAACTAAAGTTAATAGCATACCAAATGTCAGCAGTCTAAATTTTGTCTGCAAACCGAAATGCTTTGCTACCTGTCTATGCCCAAATTCATGAAATAAAAATGCAGTTGTATAAAAACCTGCGAGCATAAAAATTGCCCAGGTTAAATTCATCTCAATTAAACGTTCATTATAAAAACCTAATAACCCTATTATAAATATTAATGTAGCACCTATTAACAAATGTAAAAATTCCGATTTATGCGGTAATAGGATTCCTTTAAATTCAATTCCAGAATCGGGATCAAAAGCATTTTCAGGAATTGCATGTTCTTGCCTATACCATGTATAGCTACCATCCGTAGTGCCTCTTATTTCAGAATGAGAGGATAAAGTACTTATATATTGATTTTGATATCGGGGAGGAACTGCTTGTCTTTGATTAATTTGATCTTGAATGGTCGGAGATGTATGTTGAACAGGGACATAAGTTGGGCTGCTATCTTGCATTTGATTAAACATTAATGATTCTCTTACAATGTTACAATCATGATTTTCGGGTTCTTTATGGATTATACAGTAATTTTGTCCGCATTTTTCACAATAAAATAATTGGTCAACATTTTCACCGCAATGATAACATATCGGCATATTCCATCTCTTAAATAAGGGTTTTTAATAACTTTTATAATCAATTTAATTAAATAATATTTTAAAGATGTTAATGATATAAAATTTTATTTAAAATTAATCCTAATTAAGATTATAAAAGAATCAATTCTTAAAAGGACTTTTTTATGGCTAAAAAAAAAATAAGAACCGAATTCGAGATTTTGATTCATCCAAATTTAGATCTTGAGCCAATTGAAGTTATTTTTATGTATAGTTTAGATGGAGGAAAAACTTGGGATGATTATTACGGAAATAAACTAGGGACTCCTAAGAAATGGCAGGTAACTCAATATGATATGAAAGAAGGTTCTGAAATGACTTTTTTTATAAGATTTATACAAAAAGATGGTAAAATTTTCATTGCAAATAAAGATGGTCAAAATTATAAAGTTATTTTGAAAAGAAATCAACCAGATCATTATAAAGCTCAAGTAAGAATTGCTAAAGTTATTCAAATTGGGAAAAAATGTATTGTTTGCGATACATTAATTAATAAAAATGAAAATATATGTCCAAATCCAGAATGTGGTGCTACTTACTGTCCAAAATGTTCGAGAATGCTTCCGCCATCATCAAATTATTGTCCATGGTGTAAAATTCAATTTTAGAAAATTAAATATAGTAATTTTAAATAAAGAATTATATTTTCATATCATTTGAAATATCTCTCTTCTTGAAATAAAATTTTATATATATTGAGGTTTAATTATCTCTAAAGATAATTGAGTTATCAAAATTGATTATTATGTCCGAAGTAAAGCCGATTTATATTAAGCTTCCATGTACTAATTGTGGTACAGAGATTCCAGAATTAATTGAAGGGACTACTATTAAATGTTTTTCTTGTAATACTGAAAACAGTTTTCTTGAATCTAAGGCAAAATTAGAGAAACTTGCAATTGATACATTTGGACAGATCCCTTCAATTGAATTTATTGAGGATCCTACTACAAGAGTTCAAACGAGAATTACTCGAGAAAATAAACTCGGAGCATTATTTAGTACTCTAGAAGGAAAATATTTGGAACAATTAGGTAAAATTCCTGTAGTTGCAACGCCTCTTGAAAAATATCCCCTTAGCAAAGAAGATGTTTTAAAAATGGCTAATGAATACAATTCAGTTGCCATTTTATTAAAGAATTATGTTTTTCCCTTAGCTTTAACGGAATCCGAACAAAAAAATGCGTTACAAATGTATTTCTTTTGTGTTTGCAGAGCTCAATTATTAATTGGTTCATATCATACAATTTTAGCAGCAACAGCAAATAGTAATGATGACGCTTGGAATTTATATACATTAGCGGGACGAAATTTTGAAAAACTAGCAGATCTTGCTAAAGAAGCTATAGCCAATAATATTGAAGATGACCGTTTTGATACTTTTGTTGCCTTAGGAGAGGCATATAATAATTACGCTATAGGACTCTCAAGTATTTCTAAAGGAAATCCCGAATGGTTTACATCAAGTTTAAAGACTGCAAGAGCAAGATTAAAAGAAATTATTGATGCAGGTACCGATCCCAGAGCAAAATTTGACCACATGGCCTGCGGCGTTATTGAAACCTTAAAGCCTACTGTTGATATAATTTTTGGTGAAATAAAAGAAGGTAAGGCAATTAAAGAAGCAATTAGCGTAAAATCTTTACCTATTGATGTAGCAGATCAGATCATTGAAACCTTAGAACATGTAAGG
>CAZVTX010000197.1:0-7182 GCA_964629395.1 uncultured archaeon | reverse complement strand
CAGAATTATGTCCTAAAGTCTTGGAAGAGTGTGGCCAAAAAGGAGTTGCCTTTGCAACGATTTTTGCTTCCGGGTTTAGCGAAGTAGGGAGAGAACATCTTGAAAAAGAAGTTTTAGATATAGCTAAAAAATATAATCTACGAATAATCGGTCCGAATTGTATTGGTGTTTATAATCCATCTGCTGGATTATATTTCGCAATGGAACAATCAAAAAAAGCGGGAAATTTTGGCGGAGTATTTCAATCGGGAGGTCTTGCGGTAAACGTATCACAATTAGCGGTATCATACGGCTGCTATGTATCCAAAATGATATCAATAGGAAATGCAATTGATTTATCCCATCCCGATTTTCTTGATTATTTTAATCAAGACGACCAAACCGCCATTATCGGCTTATATCTTGAAAATTTACGTTCAATAGAAAAAGGGCGCCACTTTTTTGAAGCGGCTAAAAGATGTAATTTAAATCATAAACCAGTTATTTTATGGAAAGCGGGAAAAGGGGAGGCTACTAAGAAGGCAATTATCTCTCATACAGGAGGTTTAGCTGGAAATGAGCGCATATGGGAAGCCGTTGCCAAGCAAACGGGATGCTGTATGGTTGATAATTCATATGAAATGGCAGCTCTTGCCTCTGCTTTTAAATTAGTAAGCCTTCCAATGTCCAGAAATATCGGCTTAATAGGTATTGGAGGCGGTTCGACAATTGAAGCTTCCGATGCCTTAGAAAAATATAATATAAAAATACCAAAACTCTCTGATAAAACTATTAGAAAATTAAGTCGCTTTTTACCCGATGTAAATACAAATGTGAGCAACCCGATTGATATGGGCGGAGAAGGTGCATTACCTAATGTATATTACAGAGTTATAATTGCCTTAGATAAAGACCCGAATATAGATGCAATTCTGTTTATAAAAGACCCTGAAAGGTTTGCCGGTTTGCAGGAGCGAATTTTTAAATCAATAGGCGGCGCTTTTGCAAAATTAGATATAAATAGAGAATTCATTAGATTTATTAGTAAGGCAAAAAGAACGATAAAGAAGCCGTTGTTATGCGTAATGTTAAAAATTTCAGAAGGCTTTCAGCAATATAAGAGCCGTTATAATTTTAAATTGAAATTGCTCAATAGAAATGTTCCAGTATTTGAGAGCGTTGAATTAGCCGCAAAAGTATTAGATCGGTTAAACACATACAGAGAATTCTTACAAAAACACGAAGTTTATCCTCTTAAAAAGGAAAATAATAATAATTAATTTTTTTCTAAATGATTAACTTCTATTGGCTTACCCGGACTTCCCTGATAATATTTTATTCCGGGTTTACCGCGCCAATTTTTATGTAGTACCGTATTTGGGAATATAACATTATCATCCGTTACTAGTACACCAGGTCCTGCAATTACGCCGGGATATAAGGTCGAATTCTCCCCTATTATAATTTCCAGAATACTTATCTTTCCGAAGATTGAATTAACTGCATGAGTAGAAAGTGCAGTAGTGGGGTAAATAAATACATTATCCCCTAAGTCCGTGAATTCTAAGCCGACATATGAATCGCAATAGATTACATTTTTTCCTATCTTGTTATGCCCTATTTTTCTTAAAGTCCTATTTATTAACCACGGAAAAGGAGATTTTTGGGAAACCCACATTGGAAATTTTATGATAAAACCCCTTCTATGATAATATTTCAACATAATACCTTCAGGACTATCAGGATCATCAATCGCTCTCTTAAATACTCCCTGTTGCGGAGGCGATTCCCGAATCCATTTATTATTCCATAAAGCACATATTTCTATTAAAACGATTATATAAAGATAATATAATACTACAAAAAGCACACTCAGAATTAATAAATGTAATATTAGGGGAATTTGTAGGGGTATAATTATGAAATACTCAACGAAAAGAAATATTGCCAAACAAAAATAAAGTGGTATTAAAAATGTTACAAAATTTATCGTAAAGAATTCTCTCAATGATAACTTTACTTCTTTTACTTCTTTCTCATCATTAGCGGATGTTTCATTACTCATCTCATTTACTACTCCCTTTATTGCATAATATATATTTTTTAAATTTTATAAAAAATTAATTGTTTATATATAGAGAGTTAAAATCTCCTAATTCTTTTGTGTATGGAATTATTAAAAATGAGTATTCATAATGCTTCTTTTTCTTCAGTCTATATTTATCCAGAACATCATTAAATCCGAAATGGCTCCCGCCAATGCCCCGCTGTTTATAATCTACATTAACGGTAATATTATCTCTTTTAGGAAGCTCATGGATGTGTTCTGCTTTCTCTAAATCCTCTAAAGTATATGGCCATGCACTAATATTTAGTAATG
Source organism: uncultured archaeon (assembly GCA_964629395.1). GTDB lineage: Archaea > Asgardarchaeota > Lokiarchaeia > Sigyniarchaeales > SOKP01 > CAZVTX01. Next base: position 4,823 of record CAZVTX010000197.1, on the reverse strand, counting down.
TTCCACCTTTATCACAAATAAATAAACCAGAATTTTCATCATCCGTTAATGCAAACCACCGGACATCTGTCCGATTCGCATTTTCTTGCGGTCTTACATAATTATGAATTAATTCTTCTACTTTTCCCGAATACATACCTACGGCAGCACCGTAATTTCTATCGATATAATTCTCATGAGGGCCTCTGCCAAACCATACCATATTATTGTATTTACCAGGAATTTCCATCTGCATTCCGAATTTAATCATATCTTTTTTTGGAGTGAATGAATTTTTGACAAGAATATATCCGTCCCCGAAAACAGTATGAATTGTAATTAAAGGCTTTTTACCCCTCTTTACTTTGGAAATTGTGGTGATTTCTATCGAGTTCTCATTAAGCTTATTTATTGTTATTTCTTTAACTTTCCTTTTTTTTGTAGCTTTTTTCCACGGTTTCGGAAATATTTTTCTTAAGAACGGAAAAAATTTAAAAAAAGACATATCATTATCCGTTGGAGCTCTCCAGAAATTTGGAGCTAATGTTCCTGAAATTAATTGTCGCCCTTGAAAAATATAGGATTCAATCATTCCCGTTTTTCTGCCAAATTTAATTTCAAAATTTCGCCCAATTATCTGAATTTGAGTATTATCTTCTTTTAAAAATAATTCAGGCATCTCTTTTTTTGTATTAATTGGATTTTCTATTTTTAGAGCTTCAAAAGGTAATTTAAATTGCTCCCATGCGATTATATGCCCTTTTTTAGCCCATTTCGTATCTTCTGCAAGGGAGAATATGATTTTAATATAATATTCGGTTTTAGGCTTTAATTCGGGACTTTTAAAAGGAATTTTAACATCCATATATTCTTTCGGCCCTAGATTTAATTGATTTAATTCGCCGCTCTGGATTAATTCACCGTTGGCAGTTATTTCCCATGAAATATTAACATTTTCAAGCGTCAAAAAATTATATTTATTAATAATACGGACTGTACCATCGGAAAGATTTATCGGCTGAACTTCAATATTTTGAAAAATCTTTTTAACTTCATATAAAGATGGATTTGGAGTTCGATCCGGTAAAAGGATTCCATTACAGCAAAAATTATAATCATTAGGCTTATCCCCAAAATCACCGCCATATGCCCAGAATTCCCTGCCATCTTCAGTCTTTTTCCTTAATCCCTGGTCTACGAAATCCCAAATAAATCCCCCAATAATATTATCATATTTTTCAAATACATCTTGATATTCTTTAAAATTTCCTAAACTATTTCCCATAGCATGAGCATATTCGCAGAGCATCCTTGGTTTATCTTTATACTGTTTTGGCTTTATCCTTGCAATTGGAGCGATCCTCCAAACGGTTTTAAATTGACCGCTTTTCTCCATTTCTTTAACACTTGAATACATCGTACTAAATACGTCTGACGTTTCTAATTTTGGATCTCCCTCGTAATGAAATGGCCTTGTAGAATCAATTTTTTTAGCAGCCTTCTTCATTTTTTTAAAATTTTCTCCGAATCCCGCTTCATTACCTAAAGACCACATTATCACACATGGATGGTTCTTATCACGTTCTACCATCCTTACCATTCGATCCACGCAAGATTTCGTCCATCTAGGATCACTTTTAGGTAATTTTCGCCTGAGTCCATGTGATTCTAAATTGCACTCGTCAATAACATAAATCCCGTATTCATCACATAATTCATACCATCTTGGATTATTCGGATAATGACTTGTTCTTACCGCATTTATGTTATTTTGTTTCATTATTTTAATATCTTTAATCATAGAAGATACCGAGATCGCTCTACCGTTATCGGGATCATGCTCATGCCTATTAACTCCCTTGAAAAGTAGTGGTTTACCATTTATATATAAACAACCATTTTTAATTTCTATTTTTCTAAATCCAAATTTACAATGTTCTATTTCTATAATTTTACCATTATCATTTTTAATAAATAACAAAATATTGTAGAGATTTGGAATTTCGGCAGACCATTTTTTTGGATTTTTAACATTGCAATTTAACTCTAACACAATTTCTTCTCCCGCATTAATATTAAAAGTGGAATTGATTATTGGATTCAATTCAGAAATATCAATATTATTCTCAATTAAATATAATTCTAATTCATAATTATTGAATTCTTGAGAAGAATAATTTCGTATCTTTGCTCTGAGATTTAAAATAGCATCTTTATACGCATCATCTAAATCTGAATAAAGAAAAAAATCTCTTAAATGAACCTTAGGTACCGAATATATAAAAACATCCCTATAAATTCCGCTAAACCTCCACATATCCTGGTCTTCGAGATAAGAACCATCCGACCATCTATAAACCTCGACCGCAACAGTATTTACACCAATTTTTATATAGGGTGTGATACGAAATTCTGCGGGCGTCATACTTCCCTGACTGTATCCTACCTTCTGACCGTTGATCCATAGGTAAAAAGCCGATTTTACTCCTTCAAAATGTATAAAAATCTCTCTATCTTCCCAGTTCTCCGGAATTTTAAATTCTCTTCTATAGGAGCCAACAGGGTTATATTTCTTATCGATATTGGGGATATTTCTTTTTTTAACACTATAAGGATATCGATAATTTGTATAAATTGGAATTCCATATCCCCTTAATTGCCAATTGCTCGGAACATCAATCTCATCCCATTTACTTACATCATAATCGGGCTTATAAAAATTAACAGGACGCTCAGAAGGTTTTTTAACCCAATTAAATTTCCAAATTCCGTTAAGCGTTAAAATATAAGGTGAGGCGTCCCTTCCTTTTAACGCATTTTGGACATTATCAAAAGGAAACAGTGTACAATGCGGAGGTTCTCTATTAATCTCCACTATATTTAGATTACACCATTCTACATTATTTTTCTTATCTTTATTTTTCATTTTGAATTCTAAAAATTTTAATTAAAATTTAACTATAATTTAAATCTTAAATTGTTTTTAAGAAAATTAAAGATAATATGTTATAATATTGTTAAAATTAAAAATAATGAGTAAACCAAAGTAAGTTTAAATAAACAATAATAGATAATTTCTAAAAATAAATAATTAATAAAAATATCTCATCTTATTAGATGAATTTTAAAATTAAGTTAAGATAATTAAAATATCAATTTCTAATTTTTTATTTTTTCGTGATATAATGTAATTTTTTTAAATATCATTAAAAATGCGACTAAAGATAAAAGACTAAGTATTATTCCGTACCAGTAATATTCCAATATACTAAGAATTAACGTCCCTATAATTGGCCCTGAAATTTGAGCCAAACTATCCAATGTTGTCGTATAACCGTTTATTTTTCCAACCTCTTTCGGTGAGACACTTTGAGTCACCTTACTGATAAGGAGACCACGTGAGCAACTTACGCCATAGCTAATAAATATAGCAAGGATCAAAAACTCAATTACATTTCTTACAAATCCAATCATTAAAAATGTAATTACCAGCACGAATAGTCCCAGAATTGTCGTCTTATTTTCACCTAATTTTTTCAATGTTAGATTAAATAAACTAAATCGTATTATTGCTCTGGAAATGCCCGAAATTGTTAAAAGTATACTAATTCCAATCGTATCCAAGCCCAATACAAGTCCAATATAAATCGTTAATGTTGCTATATACATCGTGAATGAAAAAGTATGAAATGCGTATTGAACCAATAGCCACGTAGCATCTTTATTATTTCTCAGGTTTAATTTTATTTTTTCATGCTTCTGATAATATTTTCTTTTTTCTTTTGGCCATGATTCATTGATAAAAATAATTGTAATCATTAATGAAACAAATGAAAGACTCGCTGCACCAAATCCGGGAGCGGCTATTGGATAATTTGAACCTAAAGGCTTAATAGTAGAGAGTAATCCTCCAACACCAGGACCCGCTAACCCTGCTAATACATGAATTACGCCCACATTCGCCATTTGCGGACCTCTATCTTTTGGCGGAACAGTATCACTAATTATGGATTTTACCATAGGAAAATTACCGCCAAAAATCCCGTCTACCATCCTTGCAATAAAAAGCATCAGAATAGAATCGGAAAACGCTAATAATATAAATGCTGAAAAGGTTCCCATTTGTGATATTATTAAAACCGGTTTTCGGCCTATTTTATCGCTGACTTTTCCCCAAATCGGGGCAAAAATCAGCGTAAAAAATGCATTAGTCGCCAGAATTAATCCGATAACAAATGGAGTGGTATTGAAAACTTTAATAAATAAAGGCAAAAATGGAATAATAATATAAAAACCTAAAATATCAACAAAAAGACCAATCCAGAGAGGAAAAATCTGAGGATATTTTATTTTTTTAGATATATTCGATTCTTTCATATTACTTTAAAGTAAAATCATTAAAACTTCTTATTAACAGTTTGCTTTGTAAAATTTCTAAACAAATTTAAAATTATTTGTAATAAGATATGGGAAGATTTTGAATTTACTTGAAATAATTAAAATATCGTCCCATCCAGTATACTAATGTGTAATCAACTCCAGCATATTGTTTATAACCTGAATAAGTCTCTTGATCGGAATGTGTTCCCTCCATAATAAACGGGCTTCGCTGCCAGATGAAATCAGTGGCTCCCAATTCATCCACACCTAAAGCAATCATGCTCTTAGGATCTGTATTGGTAAATTCTCTGAATAACCCGCCGTATAATATATTTAAAACATGGTTAGAATCCTCGGAGAAAATCTTTTGATATTTTTTAGTTGCAGGGTTAATCAGGTCATCATAATCAGCAACTTTAGGAATATACCAACTTCTACTCGGAAATCTCCATCTTGCAAAACGA
>CAZVTX010000196.1:0-7202 GCA_964629395.1 uncultured archaeon | reverse complement strand
TGTAAACGATATTTATTTGCGAAAGAAAATCAAAAAGCTAAGAAGTGCCCGCAATGCGGAAAAAACAATAAGATGAATAATGTAATGATTGAGGAAATTGTTGCCAGTAGGACAGAGGCTATGAATACTGTTAAACGGAAGCAGAATCATATTGCATTATTAAAATTCGGTTCCATGCCTGATTTTAAAGCTGAAAACATGTTTTATATTAGAACGTTAAATGATGATGCTAATGGAAAAGGTGAAATAGATGAAATGATATTGGAAAGTGATGATGATTATATTAATTTCTTGAAAATATTAAAGGAGATCAAAAAAGATTACAATGAATTCCCACACTATGTTTTGAAAATTTTAGCAAAAAAGTATGGAATTTCTGAAAGCAAACTAAAAATCCATGAGAATAGAGCTATAAGAGAAGGATTTCTTATTAAACAAAATAGAGAAAAAGGAATATCCCTTTATGAAATTTCCTTTTAAACGATGCTGTACGATTAGATTCGGACGAGATATGAAATTAATTCAGAAAAATACAAATTTAAGTAGTTTTATATTCAATTTTTAAATGATAATGCATATTAAAGATTTCTAATCTTTTCAGCTAATTTTTTATCTTTTTTCCCGAATACACGCAAGTATGTTTCTTTTTCTTGTTCTAAATCGAATTTAGAAGTAATTCCTCTTTTTTTCAATTCTTCTAAAAGGTCCCACAAGGAAGCTCCTGAAATGTTTGCAGCCCTCTCTAATGTATCACCTTTTTGATATAACTCAATCGCCAATTCAATCTTTTGTTGTTCAATACCATTGTCAATAATTCTTCTAACAATAGTGGCTCTATCTACTTTAAATAAGTTGGCAAGGCGATCTAATTCATCAATAACTTCTTTTTTCATCCTTACGGATAAGTTTGTCATAATTTATCCCATCAACTCTTTTATTTTTTTAACAAAATATATTTCTTCATATGAAGGACTTGCATATCTAATCCATTTCATCAAATAATCTTCAAATTCATCATTATCAATTAATTTATTTTGGTATGCTTCTAAAATAGAAATAGGAACCCTTCTAACATCTAAATTAAAGCTTTCAGCAATCCTCTTAGCTTTTTTATCCTCGATCATGCAAGGGCATCCGATGCTTAACGAATTATGAATTATTTCAGTTTCTCCTAAACCTATTTTTAAATCCATTAAATCTTCATTAACTTGATGAACATCAATTTTATTTTCTTTAATTAATTTTTCTCCTACATATGAATCTTGCTTTCCTCGATTCTTCCCATCTATAATGACCTCATTAAAGACTGCCTCCGTTATAACAAGTTTACCATATAATTGTGATAAAATGTTAATAAAATCCATCTTTAAAGATATTATTAATGAAGAAGCATCAATTTTAATCATCATTTAAAATAATGTGTGACAAAATATTTAAATGTATTTCAATATATCTAAGAAGATAAATGCAAAATAAGAATTTGAAGAAATGATTAGTGAGAAAAACCTTTTATTTTAGAGATATTAAAACATGCTAAGAAATTAAAAAAATATTTTAAATATTCTTATAAACCATTATCGATTTTAATTATTATAAATCCATATATTTAAAGTATTGGAGTCAGATTTTAATTCTTGATTATTTAAGTTTCTAAGAAAATCAAAAATTTCGGTAATATCTCTTTCCTTTATTAATTTTTTTAATTTTTCTTTATTATTATCATCAAGAGTTCTTATAGGAAAGGTTTCTATTAATTTTCTGACCTGAGTTAAACCTAAATATTTTCTTGTATATTCTGCATCAGAATATTTGTATGTAGTTAGAAATTCACTGTCTAATTTCTCCCTAAAATACTCTAATATTAAATTGAAATAGTCTCTAAGAAATAATTGATCCTCTATGGTTAGAGGGGGCTTTAAAAATATTTGAATCGGTGAGGTCCTGTAAGTTGCTTTTGACACATAAATTCCATCTACTTTAAAATCGTCTCGAATTACATTCAAGCCTGCCCTTCCGTTTGGTGTGCCTGTATCCACGGTTCGTATATATAAAATATTTGATAATATTTTATCTCTTAAATTATCGTTCAAATAAAGGAAAACTCGTTGATAATCATTTGAAAGATATTTATTGGTATCAATCACTATAATCTTATTATTTCCTTTATTTTTCTCTACTTCTTCTTTTGTTAAATAATATTTAACCCGAATAGGTTTTACAGACCTATATTCTTTCGTAAATATATCAAATTCCGCTCCCGCACGATATTTAAAGGAGGGATTCAATTCATAAATTCTCTCAAGAATCACCCCTTTTTTCTTAAATTTAATACCCCGAAATTTCTGCACATTAACTCCGGGATTTTTCTTTTTCTTGAAAAAATTTATACAAATATTTGTTCCTGTAAATTCAAAAACCTTAACCTCAAAAATAAGCGTCTTAAGTATTTGATAATATTTTAAAAAATCCATCCGAAACTTATTTGAGACTGCAGCACCGAATAAAAAATTGGTAGGGATAATATAAATAAGATTTTTAATATTATTTCGCAAATCGTTAATCATAGCAATTTGATAAAGGTCTTGGTAACCTTTATTCTCATTTTCAAAATATTTTAAATGATTTTCGGTTTCTTTATGTTTCCTAATATATCCCAAATATAAATAGGGGGGATTTGTAATGTGAAATAGAGGTAATTTTTTGTTTTTCAATTGTTTAGGAAAATTTGCCAAATTATCATTAATAAAGATATTTTTTTGGGCTACTTTAAGGGAAATACCATAATTTATGGCTTTTTCAATACATTTTTGGATCATTTGGGGTTGAATATCGGATAAATAAATATGATTTCGGAAGAAGTCTTCTCTTTCAGAAGAGGGAATATTATCTAAAATAGGGAATATTAAATTACCTTCTCCGCAATAAAGGTCAATCCAAATGTAATCATAAAGATAATCTTTTATTTCCGGAAAGATATAATTATTAAAAATTTCTTGAGAAGTAAGATGCACTCCTAAAATTCGTCTTTTTGATTTTTCTTTTTTAATATCGGTATTTTTCATCTCTAATATTAAAAAAATAAAATTTTAATTTTCAAATCTTAATTAAATTAGATGCAATTCAAATTTATTTATTTTCAGTATTTATCAAAAACTTAATTATAAATAAAATTAAAAATTGAGTAATATTCCATGAATGCGATATTCTTCTAATTAAGAATTTTCTTTAAACTAAGATCCAAAAATCAATAGGATTTATTATTTTTTTACTAAAAGTTAGAAATATCAATGACGGGCGTTTTCTGGGCAAAATTCTGTATTTCTATATTAATGAATTCTAATTTTTTAAATTCCCCCAATATCATCATAATTATATTCAGTAAAATCTTCTAGTCCTGCACCAATAACCTTTTTTGATAAAATAATTAAGAATTCTTTTCGATCTTCTTCAATTTCATTTAGTTCTTTATTCATATTTAATATAAAATATATTTAACATTTATATTATACCAGTATTAAGATATAGATTGTTATCCATATTTTTATCTTTAAGAGTTATATATTATTTTCATTCTATCATCAAATCTATTGCATGTAAAAGTTCCAGTCCTTCTTCTAATAATTCATATTTGGCAAGCTTTCCCGAAAACCAATTAAAAAGAATATAATCTTTAAATATATCTAATTCCATATCGTATTTCCAGCTAGGAATATAACCTCTTGGCATCAGGCCAGCATTAAAGAAAAGTTTTTGGTGTATCGGATTATATGCACTAATATATACCTCAAAATAGCGAATATTTAATTCTCTTGCTATTTTAACTAAAATATTTATAAAAACTAACAATTCCTCCGGAGAATTCACATGATATTCGATCTTCTCAAAATTCTGAACCATTGGAGTATATAGAAATGTTAGATAAGAGTTATTAGCACGATCATTATAATATAACATGTAATTCTGATATCCATATTTATCTTTTTTCACCTCTACTTTAAGCTTTTCGGACAATTCTACAAGCTCCTTATGATCGATTTTTACATTTTCTAAAAAGAGATTACAGCGCCCAAGATTATATCTCCTATCAGAATATTTAAAACATCCGAGAGCACTTGGAATTATTTTTGGTTTTTTATTAGAACGATACTCCGTTATAGCTCTCTTATCATAACTAATTAGTAAAATATCAGATTCAACCTTATTATAAAAGAAATCTTTATTTGGTAAGAATGCAACGGGGTAAAATCCTCCAAATTTCATACAATATTGTGATTTTGCGTGAGCAGTTCTACTCTCACCATACCAACGGAAAATCTCACCGTTATATTTCTGATACATTGCCAGAAATGAGCCCATAAAAGCTTTTAAGACATCGAATTTACCGCAAAACTTATTTTTAATAACAAAACCACGGGTATAACCCTTTTTATCATCAAAATCAAGAGTAAAGGTAAAAGTTCCGATAATTTCCCTCGTTTTAGGATGTTCAAACATTAACCATTCCACATCCTTTCTTTTAAGCATATTTTGAATATTTTTAGGATCACAGATTTCTTTATATGGATAAGTTCCATCATAGATATCATCATATATGAATAAAATCTCGCTTATATCATCAGTAGTTGCTTTTCTTATTATTGGATTTATTTTATTTTTGTATATTCTTTCTTTAATTCTGAAATCAAATACGGTTCCGCTATACAAATTTATTTCTCGGCATGAATTAAACGTATTTAAGAAATCTTGTGTAAAACTTGAATTTATTTCATATTGAGAGATTATAGTATTAGGAATCACATTATAAACGGTCATTATATCTCGTTATTTTAAGGCTAAGTTCTTTTTAAAACAAAAAATCCGGATCTATTTAAAGAAAAAATTCACTTTTTTGTCGGGGATTGCGATTTTTCCTTTAAATATAACCAGCGAATTTTTCCTTTAAATATAAAATTTTTAATAAAAAGTGAAAAAGTGAGCAAAATGTTAGAATCGGAATATTTTAGGATAAAAACTAAAATTTTAGAGGATCCAAAAGAAATAATGGCACATATACATAAAGGGATAAGTATTCCTATTTTACCTGAATTCAGAAAATATATTGAGAAAGATATTAATGTATATAATGCAAAAGCAATTGTTTTAGAAGAGGACATAGATAATGATGAATTCGGAGCCTTAACAGATAAGATTACCGGTTTTTCATTAGTATATGAAGATGGTTCGGATATTTTATATTTCGGCTTCTTTAATGTTCTTGACCATGATGAGGATAAAATTGAGTTATTAGTTGAGGCAATAATAGATTATGCTAAAAATAATAGATTTAGAAAAATTAGAGGGCCTATAAACGTTCCTACGATGATTTTTGGCTGGGGTTTTATGGTAGAAGGTAGCAAAAAGGATTTATTCATCGGGTCTCCGATTAATCCTCCTATATATCAAAAAGTTTTTCAAAAAATGGGATTCTATATCCTATTTAAAGAAGACAGATATTCTATGCCTGCGTTGAAAATGGATCCTCATAAAGATAAAAAATTAATCAGCATGGGTATAAATAACGGAAATTACAAGAATGACCCCTTCGATACAGGAGATTATGAATATTATTACTATAATCCTACAAGAGAAGAATTGATGGAAATTAAAGACGAATTTTTAGAGCTCAATGCGAGATTCATGCCTCCATCTGCGCAAATAACTCCCCGTGCATCTAATAACTATGATAATTTAGTAGATTTCATACATACTTACGGTGCTCGCTGGATGATGTGGGTTGTTAGACATAAAAAAACAAATGAGATGGTAGCTAATGGATATGTAATACCTAATTTATTCAGCAGAAATAAAAAAGGCGAATTTGACTCTGTAAGTTTTCATGCATGGGTTGTTCATGAAGAACATAGAAGAAAATATTTAGCTATGATAATGTACGGTTTCACATCAATACAAGGAAAGGATCGGAAAACACCCCATTATATAACATGGGGATCCTGGCCAGTTGGAGCAGATAATGAAGCAAATGCTGCCGCTGCCAGAAAAATGGGCGGTAAAAAAGATAGAAGCCATTTGATTCTCCAATATGATATTTAAAATTAATTTTTACAATAAATTTATTTCTTAATCTTTTTTTCTTTAATTTTTATTTTTTAGAATTAGGATTTTTTTGTTCCTTCAATTATTTTTTTGCATAATTTAAGACCTAAACCTGTTTTTTTACTTAATACATATGGATTTTCTTTTTTTACCAGACTACTCGTCCGATAACCGCAATTAAATAAAATTCTCGCTCTTATTCTTGCAACATAGTCTAATCTTAAAATAAGATCAAATAATTCTTCCTTTACACCGTAATGAATTCGAATTTTTAAAGTTTCGGACATTTCTGCAATTTGTATGAGTTTATCGCGTATTTCCGCATTAAATTCTGCCATATGGGAAGCAATTATTCCGATAAATGTTATAATCCTTTCTAAATTATCTCTTACAGAAAATAAATCTCCTGTCATTATATTATATCTCTCAAGTATTTCTTCTAATGGTTCCTCATCACACCAATCTAAAATTGGATTGAATAGATTATCATTTCTAATGCGATATTCTGCCTTTAAAATATCAAAAGCTATCTGAATTAAATCCCGATATGATGTAATCTCAGTATTTTCAAGTTTATCTCTTATTAAGACTCCTGAATCAGGATATAAATAAAGTCTAATTATTAGTTTTCCGAAATGTGTGCATCTAAGATATTCATTCTCACTAATTATCAAACCTTTATCTATTAAATAACTAATAATATGCTGATTCCTTACTGCCTTAGGAATAATATCTTTTACATACATTTGCAGCTTTTTATTTGGGATTTTGATAATATAGGAAAGAAAGAGTAAAATATGGTCACAAAATTCAAAAGCAAATTTATCATCCGTAAAATTGTCGGAAATCCCATTTTTAAATCCGCATGCACATTTTACTCCATTATCTATATCGAAAGAACATATATATACACCATAATGAGTTTTCACATAACCAGAAATAGAATTCGATGAAAGTTCTGAAATTTTTACTTGATATTGTTCTGATAAAATTTGTTTAAGGTGATTTGGATTTGAATGTAATTTTAAAATATTTGAAGGTGATATCTCTTTTATCATTAATAATTGTTCAAGCGGAATTTTAGCACTTTTATTTTTTTTTTTAAAGCA
>CAZVTX010000195.1:0-7240 GCA_964629395.1 uncultured archaeon | reverse complement strand
TACCTAGTTCAGCGGAATATGGGGAAGTTTATCATATTTCTGTTACAACCATAGATGTAGCAATGAATACATTAGTCACAACAGAATTATTACCGATTATTGATAATAAACCTCCAGTTCTTCAAGAATATGAGGATGCCTATTCCCAATGGATCCCTCAATTTACAGAAGTAGAAGTTGCGGCTAAGTTTATAGATGATGGGTCAGGAATAGACGATAAAAAGGGAGTATTCGTGGTATATTCCACCGATGATTGTAAGACATGGTCTGAACCCATCTATTTAGAAAAACAAGAAGACAAGTATGTTGGGAAGCTTCCAGGCCAAACGCTTCTGGTTGATGTTTATTATGTGTTCGGTGCGGAAGATAAGGAAGGAAATAAAGTTTATTATGATAAATTTTATGCAGCTTACAGCAATATAGAGGATATTAATAAAAAATCAATCTTAGTTTACCATGTAATTATAAATTGGACGGTAATACTCATTGTTATAGCTTTAATCGCCGTTGTTATTATAATTTCATATGCCATATATTCTAAAAAGGGCGGATACTTAGGAAAAATGAGAAGAGAAGCGAGATTAGCAGCGACAGGATTAGCATTCAAAGAAAAGTTAACTAATTTCTATTATAAAATATATGATGCTTTGAATTCTTTTGGAGAAAAATTATCAAAAATAGGTAAAGGAGGGACAGGAAAAGTTAGCTTATGGGTTGAAGAACATATTGGAGAAAGGTTTAGGAATTTCTTTAAGAGAATCGGACGCTTCTTATATGGGATACCATTAGGAATAATCCATGCAATTGGTTATTTCTTTAAAGGAATTGGGCGTGCTATTACAAAAAGTAAGGGATGGCAGTTATTCTCGGTTATTATCTTTGGATTTCTAATTTTAATTACAACAGTTGCCCAGTTTATAATGGAAGGAAGCTATCCAATTAGAGCAATTATCTTTGCTAATCTTGGATTCTTATTAATAATTGTAGGAATTGTTAGCTTTCTAATAAGGTTCCTATATAAATTAATTTATAAATAAATATCTTTTAAGATCATTTTTCTTTTTAATTTTAAAATTTTTATTCGAATATTTTTGTAATATCATCTCTTTCAGAATAATTTAACGGTATTAAATTATCAGAATTATCGAGAACTCTTAATCCATAACTATACTCTTTAAATTCTCCAATAATACATGCTTTAATGCCATTCTTTTTTAATAAAGAGATCACCTCTTCAGCGTCATTATTATTAACGGCAATAAGAAGACTACCGGAGGAAATTGTGCTAAAAGGATTTAATGAAAAAATCTCACTTAATTTTTTAGGTTCGGGAAGGAGTAAAATTTTTTTAAGATCTACTAAAACACCGACATTTGATGCAAGTGCCATTTCCGCAATTCCACAAAATAAACCTCCCTCTGTAGGATCATGAAAACTTTTGACTTTAAAATGTTGATTTACTAAAAGAGCTTCTTTTAATACACTTATCCCAGGATTATACAAATAATTTTTACACTTTTCTATAAAATTTAAATCAAGCCCTTTATTTCGTAATTCTTTTTCCTTTTCCCTTGCGATAATTGATGTTCCTTCAATAAAAATTCCTTTTGTTAAGATTAATGAGTCCCCTGGTTCAGCTCCGGATGTTTTAACTAATTTATCCTTTTCTACTTCTCCCATTAGAGAACCAATTACAATAGGTCTGTCTAATCCTACCGTGATTTCAGTGTGTCCTCCTATTATAGTTATATTCATTTTTTTACATGTATCATAAATACTCTTAAAAATCCTCTCAACATCATCTTCTGTAGTTTGATTTTCGGGCAATAAAATCGCAGATTGGAACCATTTAGGAACAGCTCCTGTGCAGACAATATCGTTTGCATTTACATTTACAACATAATACCCAATTTCCTCTGTTGCAAAAGTAATAGGATCTGTTTTAGCTACAAGATATCGATCCCCCATATCAATGACAGCAGCATCCTCTCCTACTTTAGGTCCAACGATTAATCTATTATCATTTTCACTCAAACTTAAAACAAATTTTTCAAACATTTTAGATAAAACATCATGTTTAAGTTTCCCGGTAGGTAAATTCATCCTATTCTTCATTATCTCAAATTTAAGAGCGTTTTTAAATTGATCTAATCTATTTTAATTTCTTAATTAAATAATTTTAAGATATTAGAAAAAGTTTTATTAAAAAATAAATATTTTTTATAACTTCTCATAACAAAAAGGACATCTTCGATAATCCGTCGAGTGAGCTTTAGGTAAAGGGCGATCACAATGAGGACAAGTGGGAATATCGGGTAAAGCAACACGTTTTATGAATTTACTGGAGAATGAACCCATCTGAGGTTTAACTTTGATTGTAAACCAATCTGTTTTGGCAATAGGAACCTCTGCTCTCTCTTCTTCAGGTAATTCAAGTAGATAATCCATATTCTCTGCAATACCATCCATTATATTAATGAATAAATCCATTGGAGTAAGACGATTTGGATCGAAAAAGGTTCTAACAACAAGATCGCAACCTGCATCTCCTTTCTTTTCAATAGTAATCGGAATCTTGATACTTTTAGTTTTAGATTCGTCTTTACTCTTCAGAATAAGGGTCTTTGATATATTTTTCATTAAAAATTTATCTCTATTTAACATTAGTGTTAATCTATCCATACTGGTGATGTCTTTTGGATCTATTTGCTCCAGATATTTAAATAAGGTATTTTCATCTTTAAGATCTCCAGGAATGGATGTTGCTATATATCCGGCTTTAGTCTTACCGATAATAATATTTAGATGGTAAGGTACTTCTACACGAGATTTCACTCCAATTTTTATAATAGAATTCCCATGAGAATCCTTGCCCGCAAATAATACTTTAATTAAAAGTCCGGTTAAAAAGCCTTCTGTTTCTAAATCATATTTTACAACGACTAAATCGTCTTTCTGCTGAACAATCTCATCAACATAATAAAGGAATTCTTTATCACTGCGTAACCAATTCTCAATAATCGCAGCAGGAGGTAATTCTTCTACTGCAGGAACCTCTACTTCCGGAAATTCTACGGCGGCTTCTGCCTTCTCAGCAATAACTGCTTGAGGAACTTTTACCTTAGCTTTGGCAGGAGCAACTGTGGGAGTGACTTTTGCAGGAACTTTTGGAACGGGGACTTTTACGGGCACTGCAATTCCAAGTTCTTCTTTTATTGCATTTCTAATTTTAGATTTTGCAAGACGACCTAATCTTCTTCTTAAAACCTCCGGAATTTCTAATATGTTTGTTCCGATAACATACAAGCATAAACCCATAGCTAATATGCTATCAACATTATCCGTTTCCATTATTTTGACTGCTTCTTTAGCAACATGACTCGCAACTGCATCTAAATCACCCTCTCTAAATAATTCGAAGAATCTTTTAGTATAATCCTCATCCGCTTTCATATTTTTCTCTGCAATACTGCGATATTTGCATTGATATTCGCAATATCTACATTCAATGAATTCCCCGGTTGTAGTTGACAATTACAAATCCCTCCAAATAATAATTTTTTATTAACTTCAATTTATTTTAATTAATTAGTAATTAATCTGATGATTAAATAAATCTTTCTCTTATTAAGATAAATACTAAAATCCTATAATGAGATTTGAGATTAAAAAATGCCAAAAAGCGTTAAAATATAATATATTATTATTAATATTAAGAGAGCAATTCCGCCAATTAAATAAGGTAATATTCTAAAAAGATACCATTTTGCATCAATCGCATCGTTCGGGCAACTTTCGCCGCAGCAGAAACACTCAACGCATTTTTCATAATCAACAAAAATCCTATCTTCTTTACGATACATAGCACCAGCAGGACAATTTCTAAGACAATGTTCACATAAAACGCACTTTTTCTTATTTATTTTAATAGAAATGCTCATTGCCCTGTCATAAATCTTTGCAATTATCCCCTTTCTTGGTACCTGACTTTTTATTAATGTTTTTATATTTGGTTTTTTAAAATTTTTAATAATATATTTTTTATAATCAATTTCGCCGATTATATTCAATTTAGAGATATCTACAGGTAAATTCACACGCTTAGCAAGAGAATTTATTGCCTCTAAATTAGCAGGCTTTCCATTCATTAAGGTATAGCCTACAATATCAACAGCAGCAGAATTAAATCCAGCAATCAATAATCCTACTTTTCTTGGTTTTCCTGCTCTAGGCCCTTTTCCCTCCATAGCAATTACTGAATCCATTATTGTTAAAACTTTTGGAAAATTAGTTTTATTTGTTTCTTCTACTGAAAAATAAATGTCGGCAAGCATTTTTTGAAAATCATCTTTTATTTTATGAACAAAATGCATATGCATTTTATTTCCTAAAAGACCGAATAAATTTTTAATTGCACCTGTATAAACATAACCTTTATGAGTCTTTAATTTTGGCAAATTAATCAAAACATCGGAATTTATAACTTCCTCCGGTAAATATAATCCTTCTTCTATTTCTGGTTCTGGATTTTTTATTTCTATAAATTGTCGCTTTGATTCAAAGAAATTAAATGTTTGCACATTTAATTGATCACATAAAGCTTTAATTTTTGAGCGTTTAAGAGAAACTGAAGTAATCCCTTTTGTTATTGAAGAATCACCAAGAATTATTTCTTTGGGATTTTCATTTTCTCTTAATATTTTTATTAATTCGGTGATTATAGAGGGATTAGTATGAGCTAATTTATTAGGAGCCAAAAGATTAGGCTTTAAAAGTATTTTCTTATTCTTAAAATAACCTTTTAAATCAAGTAGATCGAAAATCTTTTCTAATGCCTTTTTTACATTTTCAGGATTATAATCATCTAATTTAACAAGAGCAACTACGTTCTTTTTATATTCAAATTTTTTTGGTAAAATTTTTGGTTGAATTTCGCCTAATTGTTTTATCTTTTCTTTTGCTTCCATAAATATCAATTTAAATTATTTTAATTATTATATATAATTTATTGATGTAATTAGAAAAATATTATTTTTATATCTAATTGCCAAAATTACATATGTATTTTTTATTTTCCTAAAAAAATTAGGAATTTTATTCTATTTTCCTCAAATAATCCGCATAATCACATAACTTCGAGATACTTATTGCAGAATCACGTAATGAAAAGAAATACAACACCCTATTTTTATGCAGAATTTTTTTTGATTTCTCAAATCGCTTAACTAATTCTGCGGAATCTTGCAGAGCGGGTGTGCAAAATGCCATAGGTTTAGCGGTTGATTTTTGAAGTTTTACCATACGCTTAAAAACATAACTGAAAATCTGATCCGGCCAAAGCGGAACAACAATAATATCAATGTTAGGATCTTTTATAACAATATCAATACATTTTACAAATATATCTATTACAAAACCCGTTGCACCTAAATCTATTGGATTTTGAATATTTACATTAACTTTAGGTAAGATTTCACTAATTTTATCCTGTGATTCTTGTGTTAATGTAGGAACATGCAATCCATGTGATGCAAAAAGGTCGGTCATATTTACAGATGCTCCGCCTCCAGGAGTAATTATTCCTACATTTCTACCTTTGGGTAAATAATCAGGAACTAATAATTCAAATGTTTTTATTGTATTCCAAAAATCTTCATTATCTTTAACTAAAATTGCCCCCGTTTGCTTAGCCAATGCTTTCCATAATTTATAATTTGAAGCAATTGCACCTGTATGTGAAAATGCCGCACGTGAACCTTCTTCTGTATATCCTCCTTTCCAAATTATAACCGGTTTTATTTTTGTTGTTTTTCTTAATTCCAATAACATTTCTTGTCCATTAGTCGAGCCAAATGATTCTAAGTATGCAGCAATTAAAGTTGTTTTTGAATCTAATCTAAAGTGTCTAATAAAATCAACGCAATTCAGATCAATTTGATTTCCGAAACTTATACCATATCGAAATCTAATATCTCTTTTAAATCCGATATCTACTAATTGACTTAAATGCCCTCCTGATTGAGACATAAAGGAAACACCTCCAGGTGTTCCGATTGCTGCTGCAAATGAAAAAGCCATACCCGATTCTGCATTAAAAGGTCCTAAGCAATTAGGACCAATAACCCTTGTTTTTGTTCCCTTAATAATATTTCTTACTTCTTCCTCCAATTTCTTTCCTTCAGGATCACCTGTCTCTGAAAAACCAGAGGCAAAAATAATCACCCATTTAATACCTTTTTGAACACACTCTTTCAATACCTTTGGAATTATCGGTGTTTTTACCGAAATATAAGCAGTATCAACGGGAAATGGAATATCCAATACCGAGGGATAACATTTCCAATGCAGTATTTTTTCTCTATTAGGATTAACCGGATAAAAAGTATCATCCCATTTTGAATCCTTAAAAGAATTTAGGTATAACATTGAACCAAATGCAGAGCTTTCGGATGCCCCTACAAATGCAATATGTTTAGGTTTAAAAAGCGTATCAAAATCGTCAAAATCATATTCTTCTTCGGCGTTCATTATTTAAGGAAAAATATAGAAATAATAAAATATTTTTGAAAAATTTTTAATAAAGCTTAAAGAGAATTTTAGTTGGCTTTATAAATGTATGTTTAAATTTAATTAAAAATGAGAAAGGATTTAACGAAATATTCCCTATCAATATCTCTTTTCTCTTTTTGTTATATAAAATTCGCCTTTAATTAGTTCCTTTCTCATTCTTTCTCTTTTTTCGTTTTATTCCTCTAATAAAAATCCAATTTTTAGATTTCTTTAAAAAAATTTTAATTTTTGAAAATCCGGCTTTTTTATAGAATCTATAATATTCTTCAGGAGAATAAATTTTTAAAGAAGGAGAATGCTTTAATAGCATATCGTGATACTTTCTAAAGTTAGGATGTCTAAAATTATTATTAATCGTTAGAAAGAGACCCATAGGCTTTAATATTCTGAATATTTCATTAAAACATATTTGAGGAGTATTCCAATAATGCACGCTGGCAATTGCTATAATTAAATCAAAATAATCACCTTGAAATGGAAGAAAATTTGCAGAAGTCTTTAAAATTACAACCTTCTTTTCAAAATTAGATTTTTTTATTCGTTCGAGGCTCATTTGAATCATAGAATCAGATATTTCAACACCGAGAATTTTTCCGTTCGAAATAAAATTTGCTAATTTACATAAATTATAACCTGAGCCGAATCCAATCTCTAAAATTTTCCAGTTTCG
>CAZVTX010000194.1:0-7251 GCA_964629395.1 uncultured archaeon | reverse complement strand
TAAATTTAACCTTTAAAAGCATTTTAAACGATAAGCCAATTAAAATTAATCCACAAATTATCTTAAATATAAAGAAATTAGGGGAAATTAGCAAAAATGTTCTTATTTTTCAAAATATCTCAGAGGTAATCCCCTATGGCTCTACTTTAAATTATTCTTTTAATTACTTTTTTGTTATACTTTATATTATTAAAGAGAATAAAATAAAAAGGGGATTTTTAATTGGAAATATTAAAAAAATAGGCGATATCCTTGTAGGAATATGGCCATTTAATAATTCAGATACTTTTTACGATCTGGAGAATTTTATTTCACAATTAACAGATTTAATTAATAATCCGCATAAATATTCAAATATTTGTCTTATAAATTAAAATTTCATTATCGCTTATTTCTATTCTTAGTTTTTTAAAAATCAAAATATCATTACAATATTATTTCATTTTAAAATCTCTGTTTTTTTGTTTTAAATTAACTCGTTTTAAAATTATTATTCGCATAATAGTATCCCATTTTTGATAGTACTATTCATAATATAATTAAAATTCATATTAGATACATTAAAAGATTATAAGAAAAATTGATTTTTTTTTAAATATGAAAATTTATTGAATATTTTTCTTTATTTCAAAATACATTTAAATAATTAAAACTGAATAAATGTAAGAAATTTTTCAGTTTAAAGAATAAATCCTCAAATTATAACAACATCGAGATATTGAGGCAAATTTTTAAAAATTTTTAAAATTGAGAGAAATTATTCATTTTTTTTTAAAAATTCTAAAACTTGATTTTCATTTGGCATCCCTGTTCGGGCACCTAATTTTTGTATTTTTAATGCCGCGGCAGCATTAGCAAACTTACACGCTTTCTCTAAATCCCACTTCTTGATCCAATATGCAACAGAAAAAGCACCATTAAAAGTATCTCCTGCACCTGTAGTATCTATAATTTTTTTTACGGGGTATGCAGGAATTTCCTTCTGAAATTCCCTTGTTGTAATTAATGCACCTCTTTCTCCTAAAGTGATAATTACAATAGGAATTCCCTTTTTTATCAAAATATTTGCAGCATCTTCAGGTGTCTTTGTATTTGTAAGTGTTTTTGCCCCTTCTTTATTTGGTATTAAAATATCTACATTTAATAGAATTTCTTTTAGATTATTCCAACCTCTTAAAGCAATTTGGGATTCTAAATCAATACTAATTTTTACATCATATTTTTTTGCAATTTCTATTGCTTTTTTAGCAATTTGTGGATGAATCATTGTAGTATGTAAAAGTTTAGCTTGAGAGATATATTCTTCATTTAGATCAGAAAGATCAATCTTAGTTGTAAGCATATGAGGTGATTGTATTATCGTTTTTTCTCCTTGTGCGATGAAAATAAAATTTACCGGTGTTTTTTTTCCTTTTTTTTTTATAGTTAATGATGTATCCACTCCTTCTTTTTTAAAATCTTTAATTAAAAATTCTCCATACTGATCATCTCCTACCGCTCCAATAAATCCTGAAGAAACTCCTAATCTACTCGTTGCTACTAAATAATTTGCAGTTACTCCGCCGGCAAAAATGCTCTCGGATAAAGCATTTATCTTTTCATCGGGCTTTGGGAAGTGAGGGATCTCTGCAACCCAATCTATCACAACTTCACCTAACCCTATGATATCTACTTTCTTCAAAAAATCACCTAATACTAAATAAAAAAAGATATGGAAAAATTATAGAATAAAAAATTGCTAATAATGATAAAAGAAGCGGAACATTAATTGATTTCCATGCTGTTCTTTCAACAAATGATTGAGGTCTATCTGCATCTATAAACGCAATGATTATAGCTAATATTAAAGTTATTACAAATATTAAACCAAAATCTAATATAAGATTATTAAAAATCAATATCCCGTCAAAAAATATGATTAAAAATAATAATAAAAAGGTAAAAGATATACATGTTCTTAATATTTTAGTAAATAATTTTTGATTTAAGATATTTAATTTATAAAAATCTCTTTTATATGAACGATAAATTCCAATAATTGAAGTAAAAAAAGCAAGACATGCAAAAGGATTTAAAAAGAAAAAGAATGCATTTAATTCATAATTATTGCAAATAATCATTTTTCTTATATTTTGAAAAGTTAATATTTCTATTAAAGAAAAATGCAAACTTGATTCATAAATTCCTAATATAAGATAAATACTAAGAATCGACAAAATAATGGATAAGATATAGCTAAAATGAAATTTAAATAATTCATGAGATATCAGTTTTAACTGTGTTGATTTATATGAGAGAACAAAAAATAATGAATAGATTATAAAAACAATAAATATTATTAAAAGATCGGATTGAATTATTCTTATGTTTTTATAATATACACCAACGATTATATATGAAAACAATATTGTCAAAATCAAATAAATTAAAAGTATAAAATTGAAAATAAATGAATGCTCTCCCTTAAAAAAGATATTGAACCTAAAATTAATGAATTTCTCCTTATAATTTAATTTTCTTTTAAATTTTAGAGGATTTGAAAATAAATTATAGATTTTGAATATAATTATAGCTGAAGTAATATAAACTATCGGGATTAATATATAAATTAAAATATTGATAAAAGTCAAATATTCCATATATTTATTTTATTGCTTAAAATTAATAAATATAATTCAAAATGGTGTTATTAAATTTCAATTTCTTTTAAAACTCTCTCTAATTCGCCTTCTATATCAATTTCTTTAAAATCATAGACAATTAATTCATAAGATTTTGAAAAATCATTGAATTTTGCATTACCTTTAATTAACAATTCTTTACCTTTTAATTCATTTGATTTTTTTTGTAAAAAGGTTTCAAAGTCAGGAGTTTCTTGAATTTGTTGTATTTTTTCCGCTTTTTCCCCTATTAAATTTTCTGCGGATTCTCCTATGAATGTTGTTCGCATTATTCCTGTGCCATCATCAATAATGAGATTAATTATCATTCTTGGAATTATTTCTGATGTAGATTCGCAATTACAATTTTCAATTTTTTTGAAGCAATTCTTACAAGCATCATAAATAAAGATTTTCGATATATCTTTTGCAATAAATCCCTTTATCTCATAAATCCCCGATTTCTTTATGTCTTCTATATTTGTATAATTGTTAGTAAAAGTTGATCTTTTAACATTTTCCATTTTTACTTCTTTAAGATTTTTGATTTTAAGTTCAATCAATTCTATTTCAGAATTATTAATCGAATTTAATTCCTTTCTTTGAGAAAATGAGTTGTATTTAACTAAGAAATTTTTTAAAAAAACACCTTGCCCTATAGTCAATTTATCACAATATTTTTGAGCCTTCTCTCTCCATAAGGTTACTCTTATCCAATCCGAATCATCACTTATAACAAAACTGAATAAATCTATTTTTTCACCTGATTTTGTGGTTATTTTTTTTAAATTTTCTATTGAAGTAATAATACCTTTAAGAGAAACAATATCGTTTTCAGCTTGAAGTTTACTTATATTTTCAACGATTTTGTGTAAAAATTCTGATTTCTCTTTTATAATCTCAATAGAAGATGCATTTGTTGCGGTTAATTCAATTGTTTTAGAGTCAAGAGTGCTAAGTTTAGGTATTAAATTCGTAATTTTAATTTTATTTCCAATATTGATTGTTTTTAATTTATTAGTATCTTTATTCCAAAAAGTGATTCTAATTGAATCTGTTCCATCCTTTAAAATAATTGCACCTATCTTACCGATTGTACCATCTTTTCTTGTAAATTCTTTAATTGGAAAAATTTGTGAGATAATCCCTTCCAAATTAATTGATTGATTTTTAAGACTAATCTCTCTAATCGGAATAAATTCATACTTAATTTTTGGAATTTTTTTATAGTCAACATCATCAGGATTAAGAATTACTTTTCCTAATCTACCAATATGAATCTCTAAATTTCCATTTTTACCTTTCTTGGCATATCCATTTATTATTTTTACAACATCATTAATATTAAATTGCGGGCTAGAAAGAAATTCCGTTTGGTCATCCCAAAGCACAATTCTTATTTCACCCTCACTATCTTGTAATAAAAATGACCCAACTTGTCCAATTGTTCCATCATCACGTTTAAATTTAAAAACATCAGATATAGATTTTATTCTACCTGTAAGAGTAATATTTTTCATACCTGATTTTATATCGGTTGTATTTATTTCAATGTCTTTAAGTAAATCCTTATTTTCTTCTTTTACATCAATACCTAATTCTTTTGCGACTATAAACAGGGCACCCTCATCTGAAATTAATCCTTTTAACTCATTTTTTTTCGCCTCTACACGATCTTGGATTTCTTTCCGGGATAATCCGGTTTCTTTAATGATTTTTTCGATATAACTTTCGCTTTTTGAGCTCATTATAATTTTTCTTTCTTTTTTTACTTAATGATTATTTTAGAAGTAATAACTTAAAAATAAAATTATTATCTATTAATTAATTTTCTTAGGTTTTTTAATAATAAGAGAGAATCGAAATATTGTTTTTCAATCATTTTAAAAGATTTATATATTTTGAGAGTGTAATGATTATTAATATATTGATTCATTTTAGGAATTTAATATTAATAATTTAAATAAAGGAGAAATAACCTTGTCAAGAGAAGTAAAAGACGGTAAAAAATTCGAAGAAGATCTTAAAAGAAAGGAATTAAAAGAAAGACGAATGCGATTACAAGAGCAGAGAAAAAGAGTCGTTGAAGAAGCTGAAGCGGCAAAAGAAGCTGGAGATTATATTTTAGCAAGCAAAAAATTTGAGGAAGCTGCTTTACTCAGTAAACAATTAGCTGAAAAAGATAGAATGAGAACTTTCAGAGCTATGGCTGAGCAAATGCAAGAATTAGAATTAAGAAGAAGAGAAGAAGATAAATTATTAAAAGTCCGAGAACAACTTCAAGCACAACGAAGTGCAAAATTGGCGGAAGCGGAACAAATGAAACTTAAAGGAGATTTTAAAGCAGCTGCAGATATATATGAAGAATGTGCAAAATTAAGTCAAGAAATGAAGGAGGAGGAAAGAGCAAAAGAATTTTTAGCAATGGCTAAAGAGATACGAGAAAAAGAATTTGAATTGGTTAAAAAATGGAAGCAAGAAAGAGAAAGAAAGGAAAAAGAATTACAAAGGGCAGAAGTGTTACAAAATGCCGAAGATGCTTTAGATAGAGATGATTTCAGCACTGCTGCCAAATTGTATAAGAAAGCGGCAGAAATCTCTAAAATGTTAGAAGAAGAAGATAAAGCAAAAATCTTCATTAAAAGAGCTGAAGAAATCCTTATAATGGAAAAGAATTATAAGAAGAGAAAAGCTGAAGAAGAAGAAAAACGTAGGATGCAGGAGGAAAGAGCACTACTAGAAGCACAAAGATCCGAAGCAATTACTCATGCAGAAAAAGCCATGGAAAGAGGTAAATTCAAAGACGCGGCAAAATATTATGAAATTGCAGGAGATATTTCTGCAAAATTAGGTGAAAAAGATATTGCTCAAGAATTTAAAGCCACTGCTAAAAAAATATTAGAAACTATAGATGAATTAGAGAGAGAATATAAGGAAAAACTCAAGAAAAAACCATTACGTCGTAGAAGAAAAATACTCATAGCTAAAGCCCAACAAGACATTGAAAATGAAAATTTCCTTGCAGCAGCTAAGAAGTTTAAATATGCTGCTATCATATCGGGACAAATGGGAGAGGATGCGAAAGTAAAAGAGCTGGTCACTAAAGTTAAGGAATGTATGAAAAAGGAGAAAGCCAAAAAAGAGGAGGTAATTGAAAGAGTAATGAGGGCTTTTAAAGCAATTATAACATTAAGAAGTATGGAATCTGAGGTGGCAGTTGATTTATATGAATGGACAATTGATGGTCCTAAACAAGTAGTTATATATGTGTGGGATATTGGGGCAATTAGTCTTAGATTTGAAAAAGGAGGCGAACCTAAGATTATAACGGGAGAAATTTCCAAAAAAGAAGTAGATGTCCGCGTTGAGGGCACTGCTAAATCAATAATGAAAGTTGCACAAGGAGAAATATCTCCTACCTGGGCATGGATGACGGGAAGATTAGTAGTTTCTGGAAGCTCGAGTGATACTACTCATTTCCTAAATTTAATGGTTATACCAACATTAGAAAAAGAAAAAGATCAATTAGACAAAACGAGTACCTGGTTGGGAGCATTCTTATTCTTATTTTCAGTATTCTTTATAACTTATTTTCCCACATGGCCGGATCTCAGTAATCCATTTTACATCAAGCCTCTTATAGATCCTTTTGCTTGGGGTAATACGATTATTTCTACTCTTAAGGCAATTACTCCCGATGTAATAAATACATTCTGGATCAATACTTTTAATGCAACACCTTATGATATCTTGCATCCATGGATATGGGCAAATTTGTTATTATTCCCGATAATATATATTGTAGTTAGCAGTGGTTTAAACTATATTACAATTAGACGTTATCGTATAAACCAAGCTAAAGAGAAATTAAGAATTAAAAGAAGAAGAGCTGTTGATCGAGCCGAAGAAGCATCCAAAAAAGGAAATTTACGTGCTGCAATCAGACTATATGAAGAAGCCGTCATTTTATCTTTAAGATCCGGAGAAGATGAAGTAGCTAAGGAACTTTCTGCAAAAATATCTGAAATTATAAAATTAATGCCTAAAGGTGGAAAAAAGAAAAAGAAGAAAGCCGCGGGTGTTCAGAGAAAACGCGGAGAATCAAAGGAAGAATTCGAAAAGAAAAGAAAAGAGGTAGCAGAACAAGTTCAAAAGAATCAGCAGAAACTTGATGGATTTATACAAAAAGCAGAACAAGCATTAGAAGCACAAGATTTTGAAACTGCTGCAAAATTCTATGCTAAAGCTGCTGAAATTGCAAAAGAAATGGGTGATAAAGAAAAGGTTGTTCAATTCTCTGCTCAAGCTGAAGAATTATTAAAAATAGCAAAAGATTTAGGAAAATAAAACTTTTTTGTATTTCTTATATTTTTTAATTATTTTATAATATTATGAGAGAATTTCGAATAATTCCTGTAATAGATATTAAAAATTCTATAGTAGTTCATGCCATTAAAGGTGAACGGGCAAAATATTGTCCTTTAAAATCTCAATTAATTTCTACACACGACCCATTAGAATTAGCTTTATTTTTTAAAAATCAAATGGGCTTTTCAGAACTATATATTGCAGATTTGGATGGAATTATTAA
>CAZVTX010000193.1:0-7256 GCA_964629395.1 uncultured archaeon | reverse complement strand
AAGAACGTGAATTAGAGAAAGTTATTGAAAAAGCGAATAAATATATAAAAGGAGTATGTAACGCTATTTTAATGACCTATCTAAACAAAATAAATAAAAACGATTCTTCTGATGATTTTGCAGTTATTTTTAACACATTACCATGGGAGCGAGATGGCATCATCGAAATGGATGATAAACTAATTGAACTCTCAAATATTCCTTCTTTATGCTTTAAAATAATTAATCTCAAAGAAATATTTAAAGAAAAACTTGATAAAGACAATAATAATTCGCTGAAAATTAAAACTGATTTGAAATTGAAAAATAAAGATAAAATAATAATTTTTGAAAATTCAAAATTATCTTTTATCATTCAAAAATCAACCGGACGAATTACATCTCTAATTTATAAAGAAAGTAATAGAGAATTGATAAGAAAGGGAAATGGTATCGAAGTTAAAGTATATCAAGAAAAAAAGACGATGTGGCCTGCATGGGAAATCTACAAGAATTTTACATCATACCCTGTCAAAAAAGGTATGGTAAAAGGCATACAAATAGTAGAAGATACTGAATTTAGAAAAACGGTAAAATTAATTTATAAATTTAAGAATACAAGAATAGACCATTATATTTCCCTTAGAGCTAACTCTGACCAAATAGATTTCAAAACTGATATTGATGTTCATGATAAATTTCTATTATTCAAAACTCGTTTTCCAATGGATTTAGATACAAATGAATTACGGGGGGAAATCCCTTACGGATATAAAACCAGAAAAATAATTCCCGAAACTGATTATGAAAAAGGAAAATGGGAATTTCCCGCCCAAAAATATGTGGATATTTCGGAGGATAATTTTGGGGTAACGATTTTAAACAATTCTAAATATGGGTGGAGTAAAAATGAGAAAGGAGTATATTTAACTTTACTTCATACACCCCCAAGGCCGCCTACACCTTTTTATTCTTATCTTGACTTAGTCCCTAAAGAGGAACGGGAAAAATATGTAGATATAGGATTTCATTCAGCAGAATATTCATTATGGATACATAAAGGAGGCTTCCACGACGCTAAACCATGGAAAAAAGGATATGAATACAATTATCCCGTAATAGTTTATAAAAAACCTAAGAAAAAAATGCAATTGATTTTTGATGGTATAGAAATTAAGGACAAATTTAAAAATGTTTTCCAAAAAGAATTTTCTATAGCTTCCGTATCTGAAGATTCTGTAATACTCCAGGTAATAAAATTCCCCGAAAAAATATTATTAGAAAAATTGAATCATGAAAAATTCTCGATAGGGAAAAATAGCCAAATTCTTATTTTACGCTTATTTGAAACTTCAGGGATACCCCAAGAAAATGTCGAAATTTCATTTAATAATACGATAAAAATCATTAAAGCAATCGAGACGGATCTTTTAGAGAGAGAACTTGATGAAAGCGATATAGTGATTAAAGAAAATAGGAAATTAATTCTTAATTTTGGAAAATTCGAAATTAAAACAATTAAATTAGAAATTTCAATTTAAATAATTATTTTTTTGATTTTTATGAATTCTGATGAAGTTAAAGGATATTTAATTATAATTTTAGCTGTATTATCATGGTCATTTAGCGAAATCATTGTAAAAATCGTACAGGGAAAAGTTGGACCGGTAACATTATCATTTTTTAGATTCTTTATCGGAGGATTGTTTTTATTATTTATTCTTCTTATTAAAAGAGATCTCTCGGGAATTATAAAAATGATAAAGGAAAATTTACCTCTAATAATTCTTTCAAGTTGTTTTGCTTTAGGTATCTCAAATGTAATATATTTTATAGGAGTGACTAATACAAGGGCTAATATTGCTGCTACCATATATACTTCATATCCCATATGGGTTACAATTTATAGCATTTTCATTCTAAACGAAAAAACTAATCTGAGATTAAAATTTATCGGGATCATAATAGGTTTTATTGGAGTTGCAATTCTAATGACTAATTTTAACCTTTTGGAATTTGCAAATTCTGAATACTTTATAGGAAACTTATTAGTTTTATTAGGCTCTATTATTTGGGCGTTTTACTCCGTCTTAGGGAAAGTTATTCAGCTTAATGAACCCGAAATCGAGAATAATGCTATAAAATTCAGCATGATTTCAATGTTTTTTGCTACAATACCTATATTAATTTTCCTCCCTTTTAGTTCTGAATCAAACATAATTATTAAGTTTGATATCGAAGTGTGGTTTTGGATAATCTTTATGGGGATTATTTCCACAGGAGTAGGACTCTATTTATTATTTGCAGGAGTAAAATACATCGAAGTATCTAAAGCATTCTCTTTAGCTTTTCTAAAACCTATCTTCGCAATGCTTTTAGCATATATACTTATCTCCGAGGAGCCTACTATTGCATTATATATTTCAATCATGTTAGTTACAATTTCGATAATCCTTATCAATCAAAAAAGGAGAAAAATTGAATTAGAGAAATAGTGTGCAAATTTTTCTAATAATTTCCCCATATTCTTTGAATAATACTTTATTTTTAGAATGAAAAAAAATGTAAAAAAATTATGATCGATAAAACAAAAATAATTGATGAGATCGAGTTTTTTGAAGCAACTAAAATGAGCCTAAGAAAGTTTTACAAGGATCTACATGATGCTATGGATACTAATAACACAGAATCAATTTGGCAATTATCGAAAATCATAACCAGATATGCATTTCGCAAATAATGGAATACTAAACCTATTTATATTAATTTTTTTTATAATATCCTAATTATAAATTCATAATAAAATAACTCGAATTAGCTCAGTCAAAACTGAATTTTTATGTCGGATTTAGAAAATTTCTTAGATGAACCTCCAAAAAAAAGTAGACTTGATGGATTTTTAGCGAATATTTCTGTAAGAACCGAAAGTGCTATGCGTGAGCTTCTTTTAGTAAGACCCTATAGTGGGTTATTTAAAGATTTAGAAATTACAAAGGGACAATTTATTACGCTTTTTTTAATTTTATTAAGTTTTGCTTCAGTTTTAACTGTAGATATCTT
Organism: uncultured archaeon; assembly: GCA_964629395.1. Taxonomy (GTDB): domain Archaea; phylum Asgardarchaeota; class Lokiarchaeia; order Sigyniarchaeales; family SOKP01; genus CAZVTX01. The sequence continues at coordinate 4,217 of CAZVTX010000193.1, read as the reverse complement.
TTTAAATATCGACTTTTCCAGAATAGAAAATCGTCCCGAGATATTTGAGTCAGAAGCGGGAATTATTCCCATCCCATCAAGTATGATAATTGTTGTAGGCGTTGTTTTAGGTTTTATTATTGGAGGCTTTTTACTTGATCAGATCAGAGGCAGAAGATACCCCATATTATTAAAACTGTTATCAATTTCAATCATAATTACATTATGGCATATTTTATTTTTTAGATGGACCGGATATGTAGTTCCAAAAATACTATTTTTTGGGAACTCCTTTATTGCCGGCATGATTTGTATCTTTTTTTTATTATTTTTTATAGATTTTACAACGATTTTAGAAAGAGGGAGGGTTTTTTCGTATTTAATTCTCTTATTAGGGATATCCGTAGGTGTTGGAGTCATCTTGATTAATCTATATGATGTATTTATGTTTTTACCCGTTATTGTTTTAATTTTAGCGCTTCTATATTTCTATAAGAATAAAGAGAGAGAGGAACCTTATAAACCGATTGAGATTGAAGTAGAAAGAAAGAAAAAATTAAATTATGATGTTATTAAATATTGTATTCTTTTAAGTTTATATGGGATGATAATCGGATTAATGACTCCTGCGGCAGATTTACAGGCATTAAGTACTGCTAATTTAGAAACAAAAAGAATTATTTTCTATATTTTCATTATTTTATTAACCTCATTTACGACTGCCGTAGGTGTTGGAATGGTCTTTGACTTCTATGGGAGAAAATCTTCATTGGCAAGTATAATATTAGCTATTTCAATAGTTAATTTCGTTAAATTATTCCAAATAAAAATTCCTTATTTCGAATTACTTATATTATTTGCTGCATTTGTTGCCTGTTTTATGTCCGTTCCGCTTTTAATCAGTGAGGTTGCATCCCGCCAAAATTTAGGAAAAGTTTTGGGTATTGCATTTACACTTACAATAAGTTGTGTTATTGTAGGTATTATTTTAGGTTATACAATAATCCACGAAATGTTAAGTTTATTTACAAGTAAATATACTCTTGATATTTTCCTAATTAGTATAATAAACTTCGCAGCTATTCTTAGCCTTTTTATATTGGTAAATATTAAGGATATGATAAGTTCAAAAGAACAAAATTGGCCCGATAAATTAGTACATTTATATGTTATTCATGAGTCGGGAGTTTTACTGTATGAACATTCTTTTATCGAAGAAGATTTGGCTGAAGCCGATTTAATCAGCGGGGGGTTTATAGGATTAATTGCCTTATTGCAGGAAATTACAAAAGAAAAGCAGCGATTGAAAAGTATTGACCACGGAGGTAAAAGAATATTATTTGGTTTTAATTCTGATAAATCAATCATTTTCGCACTTGTAGTTACTGAAGAATTAATAATTTTAAGGAATAAATTATTTTATTTTATCCAAGAAGTTGAAGAAAAATACGCAGATAAATTAAGAGATTTTACCGGTGTTGATTCAAATCTGTGGAAAAATAGAATTGAACCTATAATGGAAAGGCATTTTAAAAGAAAATATTTTGAATTAATTCCCGAATTTATATTAAATAATATAGAAATAAATAAAGATTCCAAGGAATAATAATGGAGCAAATGATAATTGTCCATTGGAATAAATCTACGGGGCCAGAAGTTATTATACAATATCCTCCCCAAAAAATACCCTTACCAAAAGAATTATTTTTAAGGATATGGGCAATCCATGAATTAGAACAGGATAATTCTATAATAGAATTCTGTCCTAAGCAAGAAGGTAAAAAATACTTTTCTATAATTCAAGAATTTGAAGGAGAAATCTATTTTATTATATTAATTTACGAACAAAATCAAAAATTTGAAAATATTATTAATAAATATCCGGATATTTTAGCGATTATTAGTCGAAATTTAATTGAATTGATTCACACGGATAAATTGCCGCGTGCAATTTCAGAGTCTTATAATACAATTACAAATTTAGATGTATTGGAAAAAGAAGATATTTTACTCAATTTTTTTAAGGATAAAATTAAATCAACTATTTTAAAAATTTTAAGAAAAGGGATCACTTCAAAAAGAGATCTAAATAAACTTTTGAAGGAAGAATATGGATTTTCAACATTTAATTTAGATTTGCTTTTAGTTCCGTTCCTTCGAGAAAATTTAATTAAAAAGAAAAAATTACCTGGAATAGGCGATTGTTATTTTTTGATAAATGATCTTACATTTATGCGACTTCCACCGATAAAATTTCCAAAAAATATGGAAATAGATATTAAAAAAAATAATTTTTTCATAAAATATTCCGATCGCTTAACTAAAATATTTCTAAAAGATGGATTTTTGAATAATGTTGAAAACAAATCAATAATCACGTATTTTATTGAAAAAGGAGTTTTCAATTTAATAAAAACTTTAAGAGAAAGAACTATTTCTGTAGATGAATGTATCAATATGTTAGATAATAGAACAGAATTATTTGAAGAATTGTTAGAAAAAATGTATATTTTTGAAGATAAAGGAATTGTTTTTCTATTATCTGATTTAAGATTTGTTAAATTTACACCAATTTATATGTTTAATCGTTTAAGAAAAAGAATTGAAGATAATTCAATTAGTCTGGATGAATTTCTACAATATCTAAAAATCCTTAGTAAAGAAATAAATAATAAATCAGATTTAAGTTATAAAATCATTTAATTTAGAATTTTAAATTATTTTATCTAATTTTTTGAATTCTTCAATCTTAACAATTAAAAAACAATAAAATGTTATTCTTTTATTAAATATCTTAAATATAAAACGAGAATGATATTCGGAAAAATTGAGTTGGCTTAATTTTTAAAGATTTTACGACATTTTCGAAATTTGGTTCAAAAACTTGAAAATAAGCAGGCGCTAAACCTTTTTGCAAATCTTCCTTTGAACATATAAAAGTATGGGGTATATATGCGGGAATCATAACGTTCACACCAATTTGATATTCAAAAGCGATAATATTTTCAATCGTGCAACTTTTAAAGAAATTTTTCAAGAGTTCTACTTTATTATCTATATTTTTTTTTAACATTTTTTTTATAAATGATTTATCAAGATTAGGGACAATTAAATAAGCCTTTGAACTTTTTCCATGAGGATTTATTAATTGAACAACCCATTCTGGAAAAGGATGCATTTCAAAAGATTTGTCCTCAAAATTATTCATTATTAGATCACCTATTAATGGTGTGCCTATAGAATAATCATATTTAATATTCCAGCCCTTTAAATTCTCAGAAGGAAATTGAACTTCAAATATATGTTTATAAGATTCTGATTCTTTAATATAATCTTCAAATTTAATAATTCTAATAATTTGAAAAATTTCTGACAAAATTTTCACCTAAAATAGCAATACATTCAAATAATTGATTAGTATATATTTATTATAAATAAAGGTATGTTAATAATATTTAAGTGATTAAGGTGGAGGAATTAAGTGTAATTGAGATTGCCCAAGGAGTAGGAAGCTTAATTTTCGTAATCTTTACGACAATTGTAGGATTAATTATTATTTCTAAATATTTTGAGCATAAAAATAAAACTTTCCTTGGTGTAGGCGTTGCATGGATTGGAATGGCTTTTCCTTGGCTTGGTGATGCTATTAATATTATCTTATATTTCTCTAAATTGCCATATCTTAGTGATTTTGCGTATCTTTTTATTGTAAATGCATTTATTCCTTTATTTGTAATATTATGGTTATCTTCATTATTAACACTCATGAACTATGAAAAAAAGAATATAATAATAATTATTACTATAATTTTATCTATTATTTTCGAAATTGCTTTTTTATTTTTAATATTTAATGACGTAAATAATATCGGAACAAGAAAAGGTCCCTTTTACTATGAATTCAGCGTTTTTATTGACATTTATATGATAATAGACATAATTGTTGTGTTATATACAGGACTTACATTTGCGATTATTTCCATAAAGTCTCAAAATGAAGAGGTAAAATTAAAGGGGAAAATTTTACTTATTGCTTTTATTCTATTTACTATTGGAGCAATATTAGATTCTCAAATTCATAACATGGAGGCAACTATGGTACTTTCAATAAGGATTTTGCTTGCATTCAGCTCCTTTATGTTTTATATCGGATTCATACTTCCAAAATGGGCAAGAACGATCCTATTAAAATCGGAATAAAAATAATTTATTTCTAATTTATAGATCGGAAGAGCACA
>CAZVTX010000192.1:0-7273 GCA_964629395.1 uncultured archaeon | reverse complement strand
AACTAGTTTACATGTTTCTCCGCAGTAGATAGGGATGTCTTTGTGTAGGAAGGATACATAGTTTGCATGATCTGCATGTGCATGTGATAGAAAAACACCGGATATTTCAGGTTCTTCAGGTTTTCGTCCCATATGTTTTAGTAGATCCTCTCTGTAAACCCCAGGTATGTCTGGTATTAGACCCATGGTGAGAAAATCTCCGATGCCGTTGGAGCTACGAGGAGTTAGGTATTCTTCAAATAATAAGCTTCTTCTTTTGAATCTGTAGCATAATAATAATTTTCTGACCCTACAATGACTCTCTTTTTGCCGTTAAATATTACCGCTGCTTTTAGATTTGACCCGCTTGCATTATATACTACGACATAGGCTCTATTTTTTGCTTGCTTTGTTAATTTATTCCAATAATTAAGGTTATCAAAAAGTGTTGCAATTTCGCTTGTATTTTTTTTCTTTTTTTGATATACTTTATTTATTTTTTGATAAAAATTATAAGCTTTAGGATATTGCTTAAGGAAATTTTCATCAAAAATATAATCATCATTAACAGGTAAAAATACGTTTCTTTTCTTTTTTAGCAAAAATGGTACTAAATCTTTATTCAGAAATGTTTTGAAACGGAATTGTTTCTCGATTTCAATATTTTGAAAATGATAATCCCAATTCCTTTTAGCTCTCGAAATAATATCCGGATCAGAAGAAATAACCAATGTTCCATTTTCTTTTTTTCTTTCAATCTGGAAAAAAATTAATGTTCTAGGGACAAGAGTAGCACCCTGGAAAAATAATTTTTTATAGGGGCTACCCGATAATTTTTCCAGAATCTTAATATCTTTATGATGAAGAATTAATTTTGCTCCATTTTTTTCTATTTTTACGCTGGAATAGAGCGTTTCCTCCTTTAAATTTAAATTCTCATCGAAAATTTTTGCTTTTATGGGATATTTTGATTCTATTGATATATAATTTTGTTCTCCAATGAATTTGGCTTTTAAGCAAATATGAGGGACATTGAAAAAATAATTCTCAGGAAAGTCCCATATTTCTAAATCATCAAATGGTTTAAATGCCCGAAATTTATAGCAATGATCCCCGTTTAAAATGCTTTTGGTTATAACAAAAAATACTTTTCCTCCTTCTTTCAGAAATTTTTTAGGAATAGCATAAAAAAATATTGCAGCTAATTCTATATGTGTAATATACTGGCTAAGCGGCTTTATATCTAATTTTTCGGCGAGCTCTCTTATCATTTCTTGATATTTTTTACTATTTAGATCTTTATAAGTCAACCAAGGAGGATTACCGATAATCAAATCGAACGAATTATAAATCTCTTTTAAATTAATAAATGTTTTTCTTTCAAATTTTTCGGGAAAAAGAGAATCCATTAGGAATATATTTATATTTGGAACGGGATCAATACCAAAATCAAACTCTTCCAGAAATAAAAGAAAGATATTTATCTTTGTTGTTAATATTGCAAGAGGATTGATATCAAAACCATATATATTATTAATTGCCTGATATTTTAATGAATTTGGCTTATCTGAATTTAAAATTTTTATTATAATCTGGATTAAAAAACTTCCCGAACCGCATGATGGATCAAGAACTTTTGAACCAAAATAATAAGAATCATTAATCATAAGTCTGACAAGATTTTTCGGTGTATAAAATTCGCCAATTTTATGTCTTGTAAGGGGTAAAAAAATTTGCTGGTAAAGGTTCTGAAATAAATCTTCTTTTAAAAAAGATTTATTCTCTAAAATATCATAAATTTTACCGAATATCTTCTTGTTTAAATCCGTCCAATAAAAATTCTCAAACTCAAATATATGAAAGGCAGAAATGTCGCTATCCTTATAATCGGCATAAGCATCGTCTAGATCTAAATTTTGTATAATACTCAACTTGATTATAATGAATGCTTTTAGAATTAAGGCAAAATAGGTGTGCCTTAAAAAGAGATCTTCATCTAATTCGCCGTAAATATTCTTAAAAGCATTCGTCCATTCTTGATACTTTTGCTTATAAGCTTCTTTTTTCCTTTTAACCTCTTTTTCAAGAAAGATCATGGATTCTTTATATATATTCGACCTTAAGCCGAATAATCTGGTAATGCTTTCCGAATTTAATGTCTTTTTATGATTATCCATATCTATATGAAGCCTCATACGGGTCCTTTTTTAACATGTCTATATTCTCCCATTAATAGAAAATCTAAATCTCTATTAAATTTTGGTATTAACATATCGAAAACTAATGCTGACCAACCAAAATTTTTTGCTCTCATTCCTTTACCTGTAATTGGATTATAAAATTCACGAAATCCCTCTTTTGATATGAGTTTAAGGGATTTTTGTGCTAAATCCTCTGCAATATCTATAAAGCCATGTTTTATAAGCCCGGTATGGATAAACCAATTAATATTAATCCAAGTAGGACCTCTCCATAATAAAATTTCTCTATTACTAAAAGAAGGCTCATCTAAAGCAACACTTGGAATGGGATAATTAGTCCAGAACTCACTTTCGTTTAATAAATGATCTTCTACCAGAATGGAAGCTAAGTTTAACGGTAATCCATCCAAAATCAACGGAATTAAAGAACTTACGGATTTTATATTATCCAATGTATTTTCTTTTCCGTATAAACCAAAAAATAATCCTACTTCGGAATTCCAGCAGTGTTTAATAATTAAATTTTCTAATTCTTTAGCTCTTTTTAAAAATCTTTCAGATTCATCTTTCATATCGCACTCTTTTAATAATAAAGCTAAATCCCTGCAACCTTGAATATAAACACAATTAAATAGTAGATCCTTATATACAAAATAATCTTTTTTTCTAATGCAATCCATATTCCAGTTGCATTCTTTTAAGACCTTAAGTTGAGATAAAAGACTTTTTGCCCATTTAATTATTAAAAATCCTCCCGATATATTCAATGCTTTATCATATATGGGGGAGTTATCCATCCCGCTTTCCCATGAATGGATTATAGATAAAAGAGGCACTTTTTCTCCTATATCTACTCTCTCGTTATATAAATAGTCAAAATATAAAATAATTTTATTAATATATTTCTTAACAAATTCTAAATCGTTATTGGCGTTATAAATCTCCTTTAAAGCCTGAGGAATTAAAGGAGGCTGTGTTATTGAGCTTGAATATGAATTTTTATAATATGAAATTATTTTTTTATCTATAAAACTCAATTTTCCAGTCCAATATCTCATATGCGGAATTAATCCGTTTTCAAATTGGCATTTAAGAAGTGTTTCAAATTCCGCTTTAGCAAGTTGTAAGTTAAGTTTAGAATTAACTATAATATGAAAGCAAGAATCCCATAACCACTGATGTGGATATCTTTCAATATCAGGACATATATAAGTATATTTTTCATAAGGAGGTATTGATGAACGTCCGGATTGTAAATTTCTTTTAAATAAATTCTCGATTTTAAGCTTTAAAGCATTTATTTGTTCGCTAAAATTGTTATTCAACAGAAAAATCCCTTTAAAATAATTTTGTTAAAATTCAAAATTTATAAATATCAAAACATTCAAAATTTTTATTAATTATAAATCGAGATCGAAAGGATTAAAAAATGACGCAAGAAGTAATAGATAGCCAAAAAGCCTTAGAGAGGCTTGGCTTGACACCAGGAGAGATTAACGCATATTTTTCGGTAGTTGGGAAAGGTGTATGCCTACTTAATGAGATTGCTAAACATGCTGGGATTGATATCAATGAAGCGAAAAATACGGTTGCCAAATTAATTGAAAAAGGATTATTAAAGGAGATTCCAGGGAGAACTATTAGATTTCAAGCGGTTCCTCCATATGCGGCGTTATTACACCAATTAGATACATTTAGGGACTATGTAGCGCAATTAAGAAATGAAGTCCCTACCCAACTTAAAGAAGAATTTGATAATTTCGAAAAAGGCTTTGCGAGGGTATCCGGTTTAGAAGATTTTAAGAAATTTATAGTTTCCGTTAAAGATGAGATTCCTAAGAGATTGACCGAAAAATTAACAGAATTATCTCAAAGTTTCGAGAAATTTGAGAAGCTAGAAGAATTTGAGAAATTTATTACCGATATGAAAAATTCTGCCCCCACAGATTTAAGTGCTAAATTTGAACAATTTGGTAGCCAGTTTGAAAAATTAAAGGGGATGGAACAATTTAGAAATTTTGTATCCCAAATTAGGGATAAAGCTAAAGAAGAATTAACTAATCGTTTTGAATCTCTTGAGACAGAATTTACCGAACTAAAAACATTAGAAGATTTAAAAGAAAAATTCAAGGAAATTAAAACTACAGTTCCCGAAAAATTGCGGGGAAGTTTTAGTAATTTTCAAGAACAATTTAAACAATTAGCAGGACTTTCGGGCTTTCGGGAGTTTGTTCACACGGTTAAACAGTCTCTACCTCAAAAAATTAGTGCTGAATTCGCCCAAATTGAAAATCAATTCACTCAATTGAAAAAATTACAAGATTTTGCTAATTTTGTTAGAAATATTACTGCAGATGTTCCGCAGCAAATGTTAGAACGATTTAAAGGTTTTGAGGACAGATTTAGAAGCGTTAGCGGTTTAGAAGAATTCCGGGAGTTTATAACTGATTTAAGAAGAAATATTCCAAGAGAATTGGAGGGACAATTTGCTGATTTTGAGAGACAATTAAAAAATGTTAAAACGGATATCATTAAAACAGTAGAAGGTTCAATGAGTCATTATCAGCGTCTAATGGGAGATATCTTTAATGAATTTATAAATGCATTTGTTTCGGATATCGTTGTTGAACAATTAGAGGCTATTAAATCGGTGTTTCAAGAACGGGTTATTGAAGGAGTTCAGCAAATTCTTGGAAAAGTATTACTTAAAACGCAAACTATGAGCCAAGAAGTATTAGAATCTTTTGATCAGTTAAGACAATGGTTAATGCAAGAAATAATTACGGGACTTAAAAGTTCTTTAGAGATTGTTAATCAAAAAGTAGAAGCCGCCTCATCGGGAGTTTCGGAAGGATTTAATCGGTTAAAAGATTGGATAACAACTAAGGTAACGGCAGATTTAGAACGTAATTTAACCGAAGTAGAAACTGGTGCTACAGAGGCATCTCAAAAAGTAGTAAATGCAATTAACACCTTACAAAAATGGTTTGATGAAAAAGTAGTATCGGGGTTATCAATTATATTATCTAATATGGAATCTAAACTCGGAGAAGTCGCATCAAAAGCCTCTGAAAGTCTAAAAGATGTAAAGAGCTGGTTTATTCAAGATGCCATCCAGGGTATTGAGACTACCTTAACCGAGACGCAAACCATGGTTGAACAGGTTCAATTAGAGGTCTATGAATCATTAAAAACATTGGAAAATTGGTTTAAAGGAGAAGCGATTAACCAATTAGAAAATGCTTTAGGACAAATTGAAGGAAAAATAAAAGAATCAACAAAAGAAGTAATGCAAGGATTTGAAGATATGAAAAAATGGGTTAGCACCGATGTAATAGAGACTATAAAGGAAACTTTAGATGATGTAACACAAAAAGTTCAAACAGCAAGTTCAGAAATAGATAAAGAGGTATTAAAATTAAAGACAATGTTTCAAAATAGGGTAGTAGATAATACATTTAAAATGCTTAGCGGTATAGAAGATCGATTATGGGAATCTGAAGCCACAATGAAAGCATTTTGGGATAAAGCTTTAAGTGAAGTTAGCTTTAGGTTCCAAGAAGTTTGGTTTGTGCAGGGTGCTGAAGCGATGATGGGAGAGATCTCATCTATGGTTGAAAGGGTAAAATCAAAACTTTATATTATCGCACCAAGATTAGAGGATATCGATTTTGTTCCGATTAGAAATCTTACAAGCAGAATAAATGTAAGAATTGCAGCAAATATCGATCCTCAATCCGATAAAGAAATGAAAATCTTAGAAGAATTTATTGATAAACCTAATTTTGCTTTTAGGCATTATCCCGATGAGAATTTATGGGGTATTTCTAAGGATATGGAAGAAATTATTATTGGAGCTGTTTCAGGATTAGATGTTGCCGGTGTAGGCTCCGTTATTGATGAGCATATTAAAAATTTCGCACCTGTTTTAGAAGCAGCTTGGATGAAAGGAAAACCTATAAAAAGTCTTGATGATGCCCGTATGATTCAAGTTAAAAGAATGCCTAGAGCCATAAAGAGAGAAATTATCACCACTACTACTTCAGTTTCAAGCTCCTATATTGGAGTCGCTTCACAAGAATCTGATTATAATACGACAATATCATCGCAAATTATTACGGACGCTTTTGCAAGCAAAAAGGCTGAAGCTAAAACTAAGATTACGGAAAAATTAAATGAAATCAAGGATTTTTTGAAAACAAATCCCAATAAAGGAGATATTGGTCAAAAACTTGATGATCTTAAAGAATTTATTATTAATATTTATGGATTTTCAAGGCTTGTCTTTGATATTTCAAAAATTTCTCGAGAATATCTTCAAGATCCTAAAAAAATTTTAGATGATTTAGAAATTCAGAAATTAAGTGATTCTCTAAAAATATGGGAAAATAAATTATAATTTTATTATCTCTTTTTATTATTTTTCAAAAATAAATAATTTAATTTAAAATTATTAACGTCTCATAAAAGAAGGAAGCATCAAACTGAAAATCTCTGCAATCTTTTTTAATTTTGCTTTTTCTTTTATAGTTGTTATGATTAGAACCGCTTTTTCCAATTCTTCACGGTCTAATGATCCTCCGGAATAGATTGCTTCTTGGTTATTAAATATTAAAAGATAATTTACATTAGGATTATTTACAATACTTATTCCTGGGGTTGATTTTAATTCATCATATAAATCCTGATATTCTTTTGGCCATGATAATCGATCTTTAGTAACAATTAATATTGGAATACCTCTTTGAGCCGCCTTTTTTAATTCATTTGTATAAAAGCGGTCTATTTTTGGAGATACCAAATTAATTTGCTCTTGAGTAGCATTAATAAATGTTATTAATTTATCATTGTAGTAATTTCTTTTTTCAAGGCCTCCGCTTGATTCAATTGTGAACATTCCTACAATTGAGAGAATTTTATTCTCCAAATCTTGGACCTGTTCTTTTAAACGCCTATTTTCAATACGCAATTCCATTAATCTATCTGACAATTTGATTCACGCAATTTTTTATTTTAAATTTTTTATTATTTTAATTCATAGGCTAATTTTACAAAAGAAGGATCATTTATAAGATCTATCCACGATAGCTAAT
>CAZVTX010000191.1:0-7300 GCA_964629395.1 uncultured archaeon | reverse complement strand
CCCGATTGTATTTTATTCCTAATTGAGTAAAAGTTTATCTCAGAAATATTTATCCCCTAATTTAAAAAATATTAAGAATAAAAATATTAGAATGAAATATTAATTTATTATTTTAATAATAATAATATCTAAAAAACTTATATGGGTTTTTATTTGGAAAAGAATGTAAAAGTATTTGGAGCCGCCTTAGATGCAAATGATGACCCCATGAAAATTTTAACTAAATGTTCTTATTTAAATCGTTTAGCTCGTGGTATTATTGATATTAATAATGATTTTGCCGATCCCTATGAAGCTCTTCTAAAATACTCTCAGGTTCTTATAAAATCTAAATTCAAAAAAATTGGTAAATTAAATATTGAATCTTGGTTAAGGCCAAAGCCAGAGATTACAGATTTCGATAAATTGGATCCGATTAATTTTCAAAAATTTACCGAATCAGGAGATATAATCAATTATCTTAATGAATTAGAGAAATTTATTAAAGAAAGAATACTCCCTGATATTCCTTTAATGATTGGTGTTGACCATTCCCTTACTGGAGGTGTTATTAAAGCTTTAAATACTCTTTTTAACCCTAAGGATACAACTATTATTGTTTTTGATGCCCATTTTGACGGGATTTCTGCTCCGATTTCCCTAGATTTAGCAAGATATGCACAAGAAAATAAGGAAAATCTTAACATTTTATGTTCTTATCAACTCGAATTAATGGATTTAGAGGGTATAGAAATAAAAGATTCCTATACATGTGCTTCATTTTTAGCATATCTAATTGAAAATAACATAATTTATCCTGAAAATTTAATAATTATTGGTTGCCAAGATTATCCAATGAAGGAAATGCGTTTAGTTAAAGATGATCGTGTAAAAAAATATGTTAAAAAATATTTATCTTTTGAGAAGCAAGGAGTTAAATTCATTTATGCTGCTGATAAAAATTTTATGATTAAAAGGTTAAATGAAATTCTTGGAAAATTAAAAAATAATAATTATTATATTTCTGTTGATGTAGATGTCTGCATCTTTAAACAAGTTCTCGCTGCAAGATTTATGAATACCATAGGAATTGAAAAAGATCTACTTTTGGAATTAATGCAGATTATTCAAGATTTTATAATTAAAACTAAGAGTAAACTTATAGGAATGGATTTTATGGAAATTGAAACTCATCTACTTAATAAGGAACTAAAAAAATCAGGAATGAAAGATAAAACGATACCTTTAATTGATGAGGTTCTTAAAATTTTCTTTTAATAAGATTAAATTATTAAAGCTCTTCAATCATATTTAAATTATAAATAAAGAAATAAAAATATTTAATTTACTATGATTTCAATAGAACAACCGGATGATTTAATGTCTATATCTCTCTATAGAGTCCTATCTTATAGACAAGATAAAGAATTTTATCAACTTGTAAAAAATTGGAATAAAAGGATTGTAATTCATATTAAGCCGTTTTATCCTGTTACAGTTATTTTTGAGAGTGAAAATATAAAGTTTGAACGAGGTGATTCTAAAAAGGCAAATTTAAAAGTAATTATGGAATTAGATGCTATGCTTGACTTAGCCTATGGTAGAAAAGGGCTTATTTCTGTTTTTTTAAGCGGTAAAATGAAAATAAAAGGACTCTATAAACTTGGAACCGTATTACGGTTTAAAAAAATATTCATGACCTCCATGAAATTAATTGCAGATGATCCTAATTTACATTATTATGAAAAGAAAACTAAATGAGGTGAAATTATGACTACTTCAGAAAATTTGAAATATTATATAAATATAAATAAAGACCAAGTTTACGATAAACTTGTTGAGATTTTTGGTGCTTCAAATGTCTCTAAAAATGAGGCAGATTTATATCCTTATTCATATGATATGACGGAAAATGAGCCGGGAATGCCTGATTTCGTTGTAATTCCCGAAAAAACCGATCAATTAATTAAATTGGTTAAATTTTGTAATGAACATATTATTCCTATTGTCCCTTATATCTCAGGAAATAATGTTGGAGGCTTAGCTATTCCTGAGAAAGGAGGAATTGTTGTTGATTTCGGAAAAAAAATGAACAAGATTCTTTATATAAATGAGAATATGATGTATGCTTTAATAGAGCCAGGTGTTACATTTGGACAATTAAAAAAATATTTGGATGAAAATTATCCGCATTTAAGATATAGTTATCCTAATGCTCCACCATATGCGAGTGTTTTAGGAAATGCTTTATTAAGCGGTATGACTAATTTAGGAACGAAAATAGGCTCTATGGGTGATGCTATCAACGGACTTGAAGTTATTCTATATGATGGTACAATAGCAAGGATAGGTTCATGTTTTTACGGGGAAAATGAAGCAGATCCTAATAGTTGGTGGTGTAAATATCCTATTCCGGATCTTACGGGAATTTTTATTAATTGGCAGGGTATGACTGGATTAGTAACTAAAGGTGCTGTTCAATTATGGCCAAATAATCCGCTTAAAAAACCTTATTTAGCGATATTTTTCGGCTTAACCGATGTAGCACCATTCATGAGAGATGTAGCAAGAGCGGATATTGTTGATGATATCGTTGCATTTACGACCGAAGTTGCTAAAATGGAGATAGGAATCCCTAATCCTAAACGTTATCCTGAAGAACCCGCATATACCGCTGTTGTATTAATTTCCGCTCAAACGGAGAAAATGTTAGAGGCTAAAATTGAAATCCTTTTTAATATAGTAAAACGCTTAAATAAGGAGGGCAAGAATATTCATTTAATTGACTATGATGAATTCTCTAAATTATATGACTTAAGAGCGCGAACAATATATGAATTACCCGCGGTAATTTTATCGCTTGTAGAAAAAAGCGGACTTTCATGGGTCGGGACATATTGCGATTCCGGAAAGTTTGAGGATTTAATTGAAAAAACGGATGATATTTTTAAAAAATATGGAGTTTCTCCTTATGTTATGATGAAAATAATGAAGCAAGGACATTACGGCATTTTCAGACCAATTGTAAGGTTTAATCAATTTGATAATTCTGAAAAAAATAATATTGAAAGTCTTTTAAAAGAAATTGCGGAATTATGTATAGATGAGGGCTGCATTCCGTATAAAACGCCAAAATGGATGACAGAGATTATGCGTAAAAAAATTAATTCCGGCTGGCTAAAATTATTTGAAAGGATTAAAAAATGTATGGATCCTAATGGTATCTTTAATCCTGGACGCTGGAATACCTCATAATTATTTATTTCTTTTTGGAATTATTAAGATAATTTAATAATGCGTAAAATTAGGTTTTAATTAAATCTAAAACTCAGAAACATAAAAATACTTAAGATTTTTTAATATTTCAATCTTTATATATCATAATTTTTAAATTTTAATTTTGTTTTAAAATGTCTGAAAAAAAAAAGAGAAAAAGAGCCCGTGCACCGGAAAAAAAGTTAGAACAATTTGAAAAAATTCTCGATGTGGGGCGGGAAATGTTTGTTAAATATGGCTCTCACGGCTTTAGTATGAGAGCATTAGCTAAGGAATTAGGAATGTCTCAACCAAATATTTACAATTATGTTGAAAGTAAAAGAGAATTATGGATTGCTATAAGAACCCGATATTTCTCAGAATTAAATGATGGTTTTAGGGAAATTATAAATAAACAAGAAGGAACATATCTTGATCTTTTTATGTCCTTATCAAAATATTTCCTTGAATTTTGTACATCAGATTTTAAAAGGTTTCAAATGATGTTTCTAATTTCAGCTCCAAAATCACAGCAAACAGGCCCTTTAGAACGAAATTATAAACCATTTTTACTTACAAATGTAATTTTAAATATAATTTCGCATGCATTGGAAAAAGAAAGTGTAGAGGATGATGAAACATTGAAAAAAACTTTTTATTATATATTTAGCACGCTTTTAGGGGCTGCTTTAGTTGAGGTATATCTTAGATTTCATGAAAGTATTAAAGAACCGATTGCAGGAGAATTTTTCCCTTTGACTGCAAAAGAGTTTCGTGAGTTTATTTTATACAAAATAAGAAAAATATTAGAAGATATGCCGATTGCTCATAAAAAATTAAAACCTCTTACTCTCTAAATAATACAATTCCCCTTCCTTTTTAATCTTAAAGTATTCCGAAAGGGTATTAATAATATAATTAATTTCTTTACGATACTTTTCTCTATCGAGATTTAATTGAAATGATAAAATTTCCTCATCTAAATTTATCCATCTTAAATTACTAAAAAATTTTGCTAATAAAATCCCCAATTCCTCCTTTGCCCCATATTGAAGGATATCTTTTTTAATTGTGTCTAACCAATTATGAAATGATTCTTCATCTTTGAAATTAATAAATACATTATTATCTTCTGCTAATTTAATCCATAAGTATTTTGGTTCATCCTTAATTAGATTACAATAATTAACTAAAAATCTTAAGTTTTCTTTCATTAAGGCTAATCTCTGCTTTTTTAATATTTTATCAGAAAAAACCAACTCAGTAATCTCAAGATCAAATCTGATATATGGACTTTCTGGTGTATATAGCATATTTATTATTCGAGCTCCTAAATACCCAAATAAACCCGCCATGTATTTGCAATTTTCGTAATGAATATTACGTTCATTTATCGAGAATTCAAATACCGCCTTTTTCTGACTTGGAAAAATATCTACATCAAAGGTTTTCAGAGGGTAATTTTCTTTTAAATATTCCTTAACTCTGTTAAAACAAATTTTAAGATAATAATAATCATTTAGAGGCAAGTCATACATATATTTTTGTCTAAGGCTTGCATAATATACAAAAAGAGTCTCATAATCTATTTCATTATACCTATTCAATTTTAAGGCAGGCTCATGAATTGGAATAAATGCCTTGAATGAAAGCTGTTCTAAATAGTCCGTTAATTTCTTCTCTGTAATTCTATCAATATCTTCAATATCTTTACCTTCACTAAGAGCTGACATTACTTTATCCATAACATAACAATAAAAGGAGGAAACACTTTTATAACGTTCATCATCAGGATTTTCCTTTTGCATCTTTTTAACATATCTAATAATCCAATCCTTTAAAGCGGGAGAAATTGAGATATTTTGTGTCTCTCTTCTTTTTTCGGATAAATATCTTTTTGAACTCATTTTCTATTTAAACATAATATTAATGTTATTTTATTGTCATATTTTATTTTAAAAAATCAATTTCATGTTCTAAAAATAATTATTATTTTAATTTCTTTTAAAAATTATGAAAATCATTTTATTCAAAAATATCTAAAAAATTAAAATTTTTTATTAAAAAGAGATTTATTCTATTTTTTAAGAATTTTAATACCTAAAAATTTTGTCATTATGCTTTAAATTTAATCGATCAAATGTTTATCATGATAATAGGCTTCTTTCTGGGGGATGAGGGCGCCTATTTTTTAGAAAAATTTACTTTAATATAAATAATTAACTTTTTTTAAATTAAACGAATAAAAAATTAAAGATTACTTAAAATGTTAAAAATCGCTTTTATTGGAGCTGGTTCTTTCGTTTTTGGCGAAACTGTTCTAACAGATATTTTAAAATTTGAGGCTCTTACTAAGGATATTATCATTTACTTGGAAGATATTGATGAATATTATCTCGATTTGATGTACAAATATATGTTAAAAATAAAAGAAAGCAATCCCGAATTAGAAGGTGTTCATTTCGAAAAAACAGCGCACCAAAAAAAAGCAATAAAAGATGCTAAATATATAATCAATGCAATTCATTTTGGAGGATATGAAGCTTATAAATTAGATTTAGATATCCCCTATAAATATGGAGTAACTCAATGTGTCGGAGATACGCTCGGTCCAGGCGGAGTATTCCGCTTTCTTAGAAATTCTGTTGTTATGAAATCAATTATAGAGGATATAAAAGATGTGGGATATAAATCCGAAGATACAGATGGACCTTTATTGTTAAATTATGCAAATCCAATGGCTATGATTACCTGGTATTGTAATTCGCTTCAACCGGATTCCACTTTAGGATTATGTCATGGTGTTTATTCAACTTCTTTAGGACTTATGGTCGCTCTCAAATTAAAACCTGAAAATTTTAGCTATTTAAGTGCGGGAATAAATCATATGACATGGTTTTTAGAGCTATGGTATAAAGATTCAAATGAGCTGGGAGCTCCTTGGAAGAATGCCTATCCTAAATTATTCAAACTTATTGAAGAAAATCCCGATATTGAAATATTAGAAAAATTAAGATTTGATATGATGAAAGCAACAGGATATTTTATGACGGAATCGTCAGGTCATTTAAGCGAATACCTCCCCTATTATAGGAAAAGAAAAGACTTATTAGAAAAATACAGAGGTAAAAATATGCTTTTCTCAAATTTGGAACACGCATTCAATTATTATTATAGTAAAAATAATTCCGAGAGTCTTGATAAGAAAATCTTAAGAAAATTGAAGCGAAAATCTCTTAGATTAAAGAAAAATATCTCTGGAGAATATGCCGCCCATATTATAAATGCCCTTGAGACAGGACAAATATTCAAGTTTAGCGGAAATGTAATGAATAAGAATGCCGCTTTAATTACAAATTTACCCGCAGGATGTTGCGTAGAAGTTCCTGTTTTTGCTGATGAGCATGGTTTACATCCGCAAGGGGGTATCGAGTTGCCGACAATTTGCCAAGCCCTTTGTTTGTCGAACATTATGGTACAAAAATGCGCTGTCGAGGGAGCACTTGAATTAAATAAAGAGAAAATATATCACGCTATTTTACTTGATCCGAATACTGCAAGTGTTTGCTCGCCTGCTGAAATCCGGGAGATGGTAGATGAAATGTTCGAAGCCGAGAAAAAATGGCTGCCTAAATTTGATTAAAAAATTTGATTTTTAAATAAATTTAAATAAAATGATAATTTTTAGTTGTTCTTCATAAATTAAATTTTTAACAACCAGTAATTTATTTTTATTAATAAATGTCATGAATTCATATTTTTTAAAAATATTATTAAGCTCATTAAATAATTAATTAAAATACAATAATTTTAATCAATCAAGTAAAGAAGAAATTTATTCTTCAGTTGAAGTGGTTATACGGTGATAGAACCCTATTCTTAACCATAAGAGAATAAGAAAAAGGAATATCATAACACAGATTCCTATAATTGAAAAAATGACTTGGGAAACAATTTCCCTAAATAATGGATTAATATACATTAAGATACTAAATATTAATGTAAAAATAACTATTATTGAATATTTATTAACTTAAGTTTTGCAAATTATAAAAAGTGATTTTAT
>CAZVTX010000190.1:0-7332 GCA_964629395.1 uncultured archaeon | reverse complement strand
CATTCTTCATTTCCTCCGCACGTTCACGTAAAATTCTTTTTACCGATTCAACATCATTTTTTACATATTTTAATCCCGGTATCCACCAAATAAAACTTATTATTGTGAATACTGCTGCCATTTCCATTGCCGGAGTAAATCCTAATGTATCTATTAAAATTGCGCCAATAAAGATCCCCAGTGCACGGCCCGCGGCATCGCAAAAGTTTGCTAAACTTATCATCGTACCGCGTTGTTCCGGCAAATTAACTTCGGTTATTGCAGACATCCAATTGGGATAAATACCTGAATCAAAAAACATTGCTAATCCCATTAAAATGATAGTTAGCAGTATAATAGGCGTCGTAAGCAAATAAATTATGTTAGCATCCGAAGGTGCCTTCCATTTTAACAAAAATGCAATTATAATAAAAGGAGCCTCTGCGATGGAAAGAATAATACCTAATTTTATCCTAATTTGTTTATCCTGCAAATATTTTTTATCTCCAAGTTTAGCGAACGATATCGTTCCAAGAAAAGCAAAAATGCCAATTAGAATAACAGCCAAGATACCAGTTTCTGGTGAGACTCCATGTTCAAAATAGAGCCAGTCTATTGCATATGTAAGGATTATTCCGCCTGCCACATTATCTACAAAATTCAAGATGAGGAATAAGTTAGTAGGGCGCTTCCATAGATATTTCAAATCCTCAATTTTTATTTTATATAGGTATTGTAGCGTTGGATCCTCTTCATAAACGACCTGTAATTCTTTTTCACTTGCACCTCTCTTAGGCTCGGGAATGAAAGGGATTAGCGGCGTGAAAATTGCGGTTATTATTCCCATATAAAAATACGGCATTCTCCAACTTATTGCTGCGATATTAACGATAATAATAGATCCTAAAAGCCCCCCTAAAACACCTGTTACAATTGATAACCATGCAAATGCAGTGCTTCTTTTTTCGGGCGAAAAGATATCCGAAAAAATAGAAAACATTATTGGTGTTGTAGAGCCATAGCCAATCGAACCTATAATTTGAAATAAAAATAATTGAGTATAATTTTGTGCAAATGCAGTTAAAAAATCAGCTATTGCCATAATTAATGAACCTATAAATGCGACATAAACTCGTTTGATAGAATCGCTTAAATAGCCGAAAAGAATTCCAAAGCCTGCCATCGTTAAAGTTGAAAATCCGATGATAAAGCCTAACATTCCGACTTTTACATCCGCAAATTGCGGATCTGATAGTATATACGGCTTTATGAAGGATAAAATGCTCGCTACTGCTCCAGATAGCGTAATTAAAACATATAACGTCGCTATTGTGATTAAAAAAGTAATTCTTTGTTTTTTCATTATATTTTATAAAATTTCAATTCATTAAAATACGTTATATTTTTGGTTAAATTATTTTTTATGCTTAATTTGAAATATTAATCTAAATTTAGATTTTAACTAAAATCATTGATAAAATAAAACTAAATATTCCAAAGCAAATTCCTACAAGTATTTTTGCAGAAGTAAATTCTATAGGAATAAAAACAAAATACCCATAAAATAGAATAAATAATAACGCTGTTAATAGGAAAGGAAAAAGCCCCGCTATTAATGTAATAAACAGATTTTTAATGTAAATTTTAAATGTTATATTTTTTGTTCTCATATAGTTAATTTCTTCATTTTTACGTTTTTTCCGAATTTTTTTAAAAATTAATACTATTAAAATAAAGATTTCAATTGAAACAATCGTATATAAATATAAATTTAACCAGAATAAAGCAGCAGATAAAAAACTCAGTGAAATTCCAATAAAAGCAATTATAAAGAAATATGTTATGGCTTTAAAATTATTTCCTTTCACTATTTTTTCTTTTTCTTTAAAATTTTCTATATTTGGCAGAAATAAAAGAATAATTATTGCTATTCCAAGTATATAAAGCGGTAAGACCTCTTTTTGTATAAACCAGAGCAATAAAGCGATAATACACAATGTTAAACCTAAAATATCTGAATAAAACCTTAATAAAATAAATCGATTAAACAAAAACCACATCGTAAAAAATAAAATTATCGTGGTGAGAAGATAATATAATAATAAAACTAAATCCAGTCCATAAAATTTTATTGTTCGCTCTAATAATAATATTAAAGGATTTATAATGATTATCAGAATAATCTCACGGTTAATTAAATTTTTGATATCCTTTATTTTCACGCGTTATCATTCCTCACAATAAATTTTTCTTTTTTATATAATTGCCATATAGACAGGCTTAATAAACCAATTATCGCTATAATCCCAATTATAATTCCGATATATCCTTCTCCATGATTACGGGCTTGTAAATACAGATAAATGAATTGGTCAGGTCTGACAAATTCTACCTGTAATTTATTATCTTTACAATAATTAACAACTTCTTTAATAAACTCATAATCTTGTTCCCAGCAAGTTATCCATATAGGTAAAAATTGAGGCAATTGCATAGAATTCCATAATAAGACTTTTTCTATCGCATCCGTTAGCTCGGAAATTTCTATACCGCATCTAAACATATAAAACTGGGGGATCTCTGAGCTCAAAATATAGCCATTATTCCATACTTTATCGTCATAACCTATAAATAGACCATCTATTCCTGTTAATGAAATCATCTGATTAATTTTATCTGGATCACTTAAGCCTAACGCCCAAATTTCAGATAAATCTAAAGATTCCATATAATTTTTTGTTAAATCTAAAAATTCGTTATACGATTCAACTTTCATTACATCGGGATAAATATAACCCGCTCCTGAAGGTCCAGCTACAAAATAATCATAATCTGTTGTATTTGAATAATAAAAACCTATAATATGAGGTGCGTAATGTAAAGCCAAAGGCGAAATTGACCAACCAATAGGAATATCATTTGTCTCATCTTTTTGCTGCCAAATATCTAACATTCGATTTTCGAGATATTGTAAATTATCTCCATCCGATACGAGAAAACAAATATATAGTTTATGTTCTAATTTAGGAGGATTCTTTTCCCATGTTCTATCCTGTTTATATGAATCAAAACCAAAATTTAAATGCCCGCAAAAGGCTAAATTTGATGAAAAATCGGACGCCACGAGATAAAGCCCTGCTTCCGATATTAAGCGCACCGTTTTTCCCTCATTTTCTGGCGTAGCATATTGATATCCTAAAATAGGAGAATTATCGGGATAATAATCGAAAACTTCTTTTATAAAGTCTAATTCTTTTTGTTCGCTTTCAATCGTATTTATATCCCAAAGCGTAAAAATTTCATCTCTTACCAATAAATCAACAAGCTCCGCTCGGTTAGGGCCTTGCAATGCTAATATTCTCTGATTGAAATCACCCTTTTTGATATAATTATTAAATAGCCATTCATACATCTCCATATAACCCGTATCTTTATCCCATTTTTCTGCAAAATTAAAATTCTCTAAAATGGGAATGGAATATTTATTAGACAACTGTTGGGCTAAATTAGAATCGGCTAATATCGCCTTTTTCTTTCCGCAAAATGGTATAGCAATATTTCTCGTATGTAAATTTTCGGAATTATAAGTAATTATCCCGCTTATATTGGATTTGAACGCTGATATCAAATCAGAAAAATTATTATAATATATCGTAGAATTCGGTTTCAATTTTTTAATAATATAATTACACCAAAACTTATCATGCTCATCCTTAATAAAAAACAACATTGGTTTTTCTTTATTTAAAATTCCTTGTAATGATTGTACTGCAATACTTATGGAATAATTTGCCGTAAAATTTGCTATATATATTTTGTTTATTTTCGTTGAATTATATGATGAGATTTTAGGATTTTGACTTTTCCGAAATTCGGAAATTCTTTTGGAATTCTTATTTTTTATATCAATAAAATAATCGATATTGCAAAATATAAAGAAGCCTGGAAAAATTACAAGGCAAACTATAAAAAGAAATTTAAATTTCAATTTTAAACTTAAAATTTTAATTTTAGCTTTTATAATATCGTATTACCTCGTATTCTTTAATAATTTTATTTTATAAATTATTACATCATTATCAAATCTACAATGTAATTTATAAGTCCTCCTAAAGGAATTAATATTATATGTGAAATAATAAATGCGTTTTTGATAATTTTTGGAACATCTTCTCTTTCTTTAAATTTTATAAAATAAACTGCAATAAGCTCTAAAACTGCCATTATAAATTCCAAAATAATAACTATATCGAAAAAAAGAATGATATTAAAATGAACCAAGCCTGCCTCTTGAATTGGTGCTGTTAATTTTATGATTAAAGGACGCAGATAGAAAATATAAAGAAGTCCGATTATGAAATCAAAAGCCCCATCAAGAATGAATATTATGGTGAGTTTTTCTTTTTTATAAATTTTTGGAATATTAAAGAACGAATCATCATTAGACATTAGTCAAATCATCTCTTAATTTTTATAGTTTTTTATAGAGAATATTTCTTTTTCCAATATGTTCTATCGGTAAAGATATACAATTTATCCATCCCGCCTCCTATGACGGGTTCATTTACCTTTAATTCTACTTCAATATTATTTTTTCTTGTGCCTCTGTTTGTTTTATTAACTTTTTTTCCATTTTCGTATATTATTTTTGCTTTTTGATGCACGTAGGTATCTGTATTATTACCCATAATAATTATATCGTCATTTTTAGTTAAATAACCGTTAAAAAGTGATATTTTTGCTGTCCCGTTTTTATAATTATAATCTATTACCTCGCCGACTTTTATATACCTATAATGTGATAAATTTGCGGGCGATTTATGCTGATGGTCCTCCTCTGTCATTCTTTTGAAATAAAATCCAGGTGTAAAACCTCTATTATATACCTTTTTTAATTCAGTTACCCATCGTCCGACCTTTTTTTTAGAAAATGTTCCTTCATAATATGCTTCTATCGCTTCTCTATAAGTTTTGCTGACAATTTCTACATAATGGGGATGCCGCATCCGTCCTTCAATTTTAAATGCATCAATTTTTGCTTCTATAAATTGCGGAATGTATGCAATCGTACATAAATCACGGGAATTTAAAAATCGCACACCATCATAAATATATTCTTTTCCCGATTCCTCCCTTAACCACCACCTTCTCCTGCAAGGCTGAATACAGTTCCCTCTATTTGCCGATTTTTCAGGAGTTCCGCAAATATCTTGCGAAAAATAACAACGCCCGCTCACAGAAGTACACATTGCTCCATGGATAAATATTTCGACTTCCGTTTTTTGGAGATTCCTTTTAATCTCTTTTATCTTTTCTAATGAGAGTTCTCTTGCCAAGATTATTCGCTGTGCTCCTAATCTTTCATAGAATCGTGCAGATAAAGAATTTGAAACATTGCATTGTGTTGAGATATGAAATGGTATCTCTAATTCTTTTGCCATTTCTAAAGCTGCTAAATCATGAACAATTACCGCATCAATTTCCGCCTCATGAGCTTTTTCAAGAATTTCTCTTAAATAATTTAACTCATTATCATATATCAAAATATTTGTTGCCAAATAGGCCTTTAAATTAAAATCATGGCAGAATTTTACGGTTCTATTGAGTTCTTTTAGCGGAATATTCTCCGAACGCATCCTCATATTGAATTTTTCTATACCAAAATACACGGAGTCTGCATAATCCTTGGCTGCCTTAATGGCTTTTAAATTTTTAGCGGGAGCTAATAATTCTACTTTTTTCATCTAAATTTTTAATATTTTTTTTACAAATCTTTAAGATTCATAATAAGCATATCTTTATATTTATTTAGTAATCGAATCTAATCGTCATTGCGTTCAAATCAAAATCTATATAAGAATCGAAAAAATTTCTAAAATATGCTCTTAAACTACTACATGTCAAGATATTCAACGCCTATTATTTATACTTTCGAATTTCTGGTTGTAATATTTCTATTTTTAATAACTGCCCTATTTTATATCAAGAAAATTGATAAAGGCTCTCTAATTGTTTACTTAATTACCGGAATATTTCATACAATTATGGAATTAATAGCCGAAGGAACGGGCGTAAGAATAATTAAAGATGCATATATATTTTCTTTCAAAATTAGCTATCCTTTCTTGCCTATTATTTTAGGATTTTTTGAAGGAGGCATGATATGTTTAGGAGCCTATCATTTTACGAGAATAATTGCAAACAAAGATAAATTCTCGTTAAAATTCTTTTCCATTCTATACGCTATTCTTTTTACCTTGATTTTAATTGGTTCAATACAAATGAAAATACAATTAGAATCGGGACAATCAGAACTGACATTGACCCGAAGAGAATTATTCACGAGTACAAGTATCATTTTATTGGCTATTTTTTATACTATCGCAATATTATACTTTATATTAAAGCAGGATTTAAACAATAAAGAAAGATTATCGCTTATATATTATTTCATTGGCGTTGCACTTTTTACGTCGGTTATGAACATCCCAACTCACATTGCAGGCGTCAGATTTATTGAAATCGAGAAAAATGGCGTCTTTATAAAAGCAAGTTTCCTAGAACAACTTTTCGTCCTATATGTTTTAGATTTAATACTTGAATCAGGCTTCTACATTCAATATTATCCGATTATTTTTCATTTCAAAATAATAGAAATTAAAGATAAGGTGGTTTAAGAAATTCTTGAACTTAATACCTCTCTTACGCTTTTATAATCTTTTCCTATATTTCTATATATCATTAACCAGATAAACCCTGAGATTAACCAAAAAGAAGCTCCAAAAACAATTGTTAATTTATATGAAGAAAATAGAATTATTAAAATATTCCCAATTAATAATCCTATTCCTGCACCGATAAAATCGGTTAAATCATAAAGAGCACCAGCAGTGCCTCTATGTTCAGGGAGGTTTATATGCGTTCTGGCTACACCCACGGTCGTCCCGATTGGCGTTCCGCAAAACACGCAAAAATTAAAAATTATTATAAAATAAATAAAAACAGGATATTTTGTAAGAATTACATCTATTTGAGTAATGCTATCGTTTATTGAGGTGGGATAGCGTATAAACAAAATTAATACAGCATAAAAAGCCGTTTGGGCAAAAATACAAATTATTGCAAATAAAACAATCCTATTTATCCGTCCTTTTTTAAATTGTGAATCAATCCATCTTCCTACCAAAACAATTCCCAAGAATCCTCCCAGAGCACCTCCTGCCCCCAAAAGTATTATAGCCATAAAGATATTCATACCCATACCATCATATTGGTTACTTGTGAACCAATAGCTCATATAACGTGTAACTACTACAACGCCGACCATCCCGAATATTCCCTGAATTAAGAATA
>CAZVTX010000189.1:0-7427 GCA_964629395.1 uncultured archaeon | reverse complement strand
AAGGTTCTTTCTATGTCCATTATTTATCACCTACTTATTTTTTTCTTTTACTAAATATCTCATATATTGATTTTTCTTTTTTCGATTCATCAATAATCTGGCGCCAATTAGGCTCAATTATATCAAATAGTTTTTCTGCTAAGGATTTTAAATCATCATCAGGAGAATTTAAAAAAGAGCTCACATAAGGTAATGCCCTTTTATCTTTTAAATTAATCAATGCTTCAAGGATATATATTACTCTAAATTTATCACCCTCGTATTTATCGAGTTCTTCTTCTAATTTTTCAATAATTCTCATAGTGCACTTAGGGTCACCAATTCTCCCGAGTGCTTCAATTATACGATTAACTACGGTTTTATCCTCTTCTTTTTGCAATGCTCTGCATAATAAATTTGTTGCCCTTCCATCTTTCATTAATCCCAATTCACGTGCCGCTTCGGCTCTTTTATGCCAATCTTTGTCATGAAATAACTGTTTTATTAAATGATTAAATTTTTGATTAATTTGATGCCAATCTGATGTCATTATATATAAAAAATAGAACTTCTAATTTTAGATTTTAATTAT
Source organism: uncultured archaeon (assembly GCA_964629395.1). Lineage (GTDB taxonomy): Archaea > Asgardarchaeota > Lokiarchaeia > Sigyniarchaeales > SOKP01 > CAZVTX01. The sequence goes on along the minus strand of CAZVTX010000189.1, from coordinate 6,856 downwards.
TATTAAATATAAATTATTAGAATAAAATAATTATTTCTTTAAAAGCGAATTCATATGGTCAATTCTTTTTTGCAATAATTTTTTAGTTCCTATATCTTTTCTATGGAATAGTTTTCCTTCAACACATTTAACTCCTTGTTCGGCAATTTTCTCTGCAGCTTCAAGATTTTCCGCAATTCCAAGAATTCCTATAGCTCTTGAGGTCGTTGTATAAACATAATCCCCGTCTCTATAAACAGAAGCATAATAATATTTTGCACCGATTTCCTTCATTTTTTCTTTATTTATTTTTATTAATTCATCTTTCTTAGGATTCACGGGATAACCCTCAGGTGCAAGATATTTGCAGACTGTTGCTTTCTTTTCAAATTCAATTTCTGTTTTAATATTACCATCTAATATTTGTTGACAAATCTCGACGAAATTCGTTTTTAATAAAGGAAGTATATTCATCGCTTCCGGATCTCCGAATCTCACATTAAATTCAATTAATTTTATTCCGTTGGCAGTTTTCATAAATTGTCCGTAGAGAATACCTTTATATTCCGTTCCCGTCTCTTTTTTGACGGCGGCTACAACTTTTTTCATATCTTCAAGTGCAGCATTAACATCATTTTTATCGATAAAAGGCATTAAATGATCTTCCATAGAATATGACCCCATACCCCCTGTATTAGGTCCTTCATCATTTTCATAGGCACGTTTATGGTCTTGAACGATGGGTGAACCTATTACATTTTTACCGTCTACGAAGGTTTGAAGTGTGAATTCTTCTCCATCACATTTCTCTTCTAATAAAAAAAGACTATTTTGATTAATTAATTCCTGACAATAATTAATAATATCCTCTTTTGAGAATAAATGATCACCAAAAACTTTAACACCTTTTCCCCCGGTAAGGCCATCAGGTTTTACAACAATATTTTCTACACCCATATCTTTTATATATTCTTCTACACCATCCATTGAATTAAACATCTTACTCCGGACATTCGATTTAATATTATATTTTTCTAAAAGGTTTCTTGTAAATACTTTAGAACCTTCAAGTTGAGCCGCTTCAATTGGAGGTCCAACGCATGGAATGCCGTTTTTTTCCAGAGCATCAACTATTCCCACACACAGAGGTGCTTCTGGGCCTATAACGGCAAAATCAATTCTATTTTCCTTACAAAAATTAATTATCTCCCTAAAATCCGTCTCAGAATGGATTTTTATTCGACCTTCACTTAATTCTTCCAATCCCGCATTTTTAAAACTCATGAAAGCATATAATTTTGCCCCACTTAGGACCAATGCTTCCCCTATCACATGTTCTCTCGCACCATGTCCTACAACCAAGCAATTAACCATATTTGTTCACTATAAATAGATTGTTCAAAAAATCGATTAAACTTATTTATTTTATAATTTAATTAAAGAATTATAATTATAATTATTAACCAATTATTTTTAGTTAGTTAGCTTCTGAGAATGAAATCAATTTTAATAATTTTATAGCAAAATTTACATAAAAATAATGGAAAAAACAAATTAAGAAGTAAAAATTAAGCACTTAATGACAATAAATCTTGAGATTTATGACCTTTAAATTTATCTTTTAATTCTTTGATAAAAGGAATATATTTTTCACGATAATAAATCTCCGGATGATAATCTTTAAGATAAGAAATTGATTTTTTTTTATATTTTTTTTCAAAATAATAACACCCAGTTATTTAATTTAATAGCACAAAAGCGGTTATAAAAAAGAAGTCGTTATAAAATTGAAATTAAAAAACAATTTTGAATTATTATAAATTATTGAAATGATCTATAATTTTTTATTAATATATCACATATTTTTAATTATCAATTATAATAAAGAGATGATAATATTGGATGTAGAAAAAATTAAGAAAGCTGCAAGGATAATTGTTAAGACTGGTATGCTTCCTTTCCCTATTACTGATACTTTAATTGAAATCATGCAACTATTATATACGGAAGAAGAAATGGATTTTATAATAAAAGCTTATAAACGTAAGCCATCGTTAACAATGGAGCAATTAAAGAAAATTACTAAAATGTCAGAGGATGAGATTCTGAAAAATGTAAATTCTCTTGCAGCTAAAGGTGCTCTCTTTAATCAACCAAGTTCCACCGGGATTATGGTATATAGATTGCTCCCTCTAATCATGGTCGGCGTATTTGAATATACTTTTATGAGAAAGGTTCAATATACGGAAAAAGAAAAAAAAATTGCTAATTTATTCGATAGACTTTTTGATGAGGTAAGAGATACAATTCAGGATAAATATGATGCAATGATGCCCATGTTTAAAAATATTCCGCCTATTGATAGAACAGTTCCAGTTTTAGAAACAACCAATGGTAAAGAGATTAAAATAGAGGTTGATGAAGAAGTAGAAGTTCCTATTGAAAAAATCTTAGCTTCAGAAAAAGTGGAGAGTATTATTGAAAAATTTGATGATATTGCTGTTGCACATTGTTTTTGTAGGCAACATAAAGAATTATTAGGACATAAATGTGAACAAAATCCTCCTGAAGAATGTTGTTTTACATTCGGAAAATCAGCTAGATTTGTATCTGAACAAGGATTCGGGCGATTGATTACCAAAGAAGAAGCAAGAGAGATTCTAAAGAAATGTGATGAGGCGGGATTGGTTCATAAAGCATATCATCCTCATGGCGACATTTCCAAAGCAGAAACAAGCCTTTGTAATTGTTGCAAGGATTGTTGCGGTACTTTTGATTTATGGAGAAATGGAGTTGTCCCGATGGTAAATGCTACGAGTTTTCTGGCAAAAACTAATTATGAGTCATGTGTAAGTTGTGGAACTTGTGTTGAAAAATGCCCTGTAGATGCTATTAAAATGAATGAAGAAAATTTGCCTGAAAGAAATGAAGATTGGTGTATTGGCTGCGGAGTATGCGCACGATTTTGTCCGGAAAATGCAATTTTTCTTATAAAAAAACCAAGGACAGTTTTTGTGCCTCCACCAAAAATCAGATCCTAAATTATAACTTACTTTTTATTTTCTCCTTAAATATCTCAATGGTATCTGCAATCTCGTTTAATTGGATGACAAATTCCTTAGGTTTCTTTTTCTTTAAATTATCAAAATTCGATATTATTTCTTTTAATTCATCAATCCAATATTTCATAAGAATTTCATATTCTTTTCCTTTAACGGCTTCTTTTACTTCATTTTCAATACCTAATTTAATTATATCTAAAAGTTTATTCTCATTTATTGTGAAGGAAATTTTTAATGTATCCTGTTCCGCTTTAATTTTCTCAATTTCAGCTTCAATTTTAGTTTTATCATCCTTCATTTGTTTTTTAAATTTGTTTAAGATATCTAAAATTATTTTTTCTTGATTTTTCAATAAATCTTGAATTTTTTGCTGAAATAAATTAAATGATTCATTTATATTTTCGATGTTCTTTTTTAATTCGCTAATTTCTTTTCTTAATTTACTTAATTCATCTTTATTTTGCTTATTTGAATTCTCCAAATCTCCCTTTAGACTTTTTTTTGTCTCAGAAAGATTATTTTCAATTTTATTTATCTGCTCTTTTATTTTTAGAAAATCCTTTTGTAAAATTTCATCACTTTTTGGAATTTTAATCAACCTCTTTTAATTGAACTCCTTTTATTTCTTTATTCTCTTTATTTTTAATATTATCTTCCATTTTCAATAATGATTCTAAGTTATATTCAAAATCTTCCATCATTTCTTTTAATTGAGCGATTGTTAAGTCAATATTTTTTTCTAAATCTTTAATAGGTGTTTCTTTCAAATTTAATACAAGCTTTTGTACTTCTTCTAAATTTTTATTAAAGGTATTCACAATTTCCTGTTTTGCAGAATCAATTTTTCTAATCTTTTGCTGTAATATAAGAGCCGCATCAATAATTTTACCTGTTGATGTAGCACCCTTCTTTTCTTTTACTACTTTTTTTACGATGTGCGGCTCAATAGCTCTTTTTATTTTTATCTTGTCTAATTCATTAGGATTTACAAATAGTTCTTTTAATTCATTTTCACTTTTACCAATCTTATCAAGAAATTTCTTTGAAATTCCTTGAAATTTCTCAGAAGGAAACTTATTTTCCCAATCATTAAGAAAGGTAAAAATAATAAGTTCAAAGACTTCTCTAACATTTATGTTTTTTAAGGCAGAAGTTAAAATTAATGGTAATTCTAACTGTTTTTGGTGTTCTACGATTGTTTTAAGTTCATTTTCCTTAATTAGATCTAATTTATTCCCAATTATAAAAACAATGCTTTCTTCATTACTTTCTTTTAATTTAGAAAGATAAAATTCCAATTCTTTTATTGTTTCTATTGGCTGACTAAGATCAAATACTAATAGGCTTGCATCTATATTTGTAAAACATACAGGATTTAAAGGATTGAAAGATCGTTGACCACCAATATCCCATATATTTAAACGTATTGCAATATCGTCTATAAGATATTCTTTGCGTGAAATATTATTCCCAATTGTAGGGATATAACTCTCTTGGACTTCATTTTCGAGAAAGGCACTTATTAATGATGTTTTTCCTACGCCCCCTTGACCAAAAACGACTAATTTAATGTTAATTTCATTAATTAGCATTTGAATTCAATTTGAATTACTGATTTTAATGTAATTAGAAGGTATTTACACGGTTTATTAAATTATGAAAAATCACATATTTAAATATTCTTTTTTAAATAATTGTCGAACGAAATAATTTAAATTATATTTGAAAACTTAATTTAGCTTGATTAATTTTCCTAAATACTAACAATAGAAAAAAGATAATATAGGAGTTGAGAATTAATATGGCTGATAATGATGTGGTGATTTGCTATGCAAAACGAACTGCCATCGGAAAATTTGGTGGTTCTTTATTGCCATATAACGCAAGTAAATTATTGAGTTTTGTTATAAAAGATTGTATTGAAAGCACCGGGATTGACCCTTATATAATTGCAGATATAAAAGCTGGTTGCTGTATGGAGCCACAAGAAGAGATGAATGTTGCGAGAAATGCTGCTCTAATTGCGGGTGTTCCGATTGAAATTCCTGCCGTTACTATTAATAGAGTTTGCACTTCAGCAATGGAAGCTGTTCGTCAAGGATGGGTAGATTTAATGATGGGTCAGGGGGATGTTGTTCTTGCTGGAGGCGTGGAAAGTATGAGTAATGTCTCATATTATCTTCCATCAGCCAGATTTGGCGCAAGATTAGGTAATACGGAACTAAAATGCGGTATTATGGAAGGCTTACATGCAGGTAGTAAAGCCTTTGCCCCTCCAGGATATATAATGGGTATGACCGCAGAATATGTTGCAGAAAAATATGGTATTACACGAGAAGAGCAAGACCTAGCCGCATTACGCTCCCAAAACAATGCTGAGCGTGCAACAAAAGAAGGAAGATTTAAAGATGAGATCTTACCTATAGAAGTTGTTCCAAAAAGGGGGAAGCCATACATTTTCGATAAAGATGAACACTTTAGAGAAGGTCAAACATTGGAAGCCTTAGCCAAGCTTCCTCCCGTTTTTAAGAAAGATGGGACGGTTACAGCAGGAAATTCTTCGGGTATTAATGATGGTGCTTGCATGCTTTTATTAACGACTATGGGTAAAGCTCAAGAATTAGGTTTAACTCCCATGGCAAAAATAATTACAATTTCAAAAGTCGGTAATGATCCTAAATATATGGGTATGGGACCGATATATAGTATTCCTAAAGCTTTAGAACAGGCAAATATGAAAAAAGAAGATATGGAGCTAATAGAAATCAATGAAGCATTTGCAGCTCAATATGTTGCTTGTATGAAAGAATTAGGTTTAGATGTCGAAATAACAAATGTTAACGGTTCCGGAATTGGATTAGGTCACCCCGTTGGCTGTACGGGAGCACGAATAATAGTGACTCTTATTCATGAAATGAAAAAACGTGGTGTATCTTACGGATTGGCTTCTTTATGTGGCGGCGGTGGTGTTTCTGAAGCAACCATTATTCAAAATATTTAATTTATTATTTATTTCCCTTTTTTTTAGCTTTTTCTTGTTTAATTCTTAATCTTCCTTCTTCTAATAATTTCTCAACATATTCCTTTTCTTTCTGTTCATGGAGTTCAATAATAAAACGCTTCTTTTCTAACCATTCTGGTCCATCTAATGGATACCATTTTAATGCAATCACACTAATTAATAAACCGATTGAAGGGATAATACAAATAGCGAACATAATACCTATTAAAGCAGTATGAGGTTGAGCCTGTTTGATTACTTCACCATTGGAAACTTTTGGATCTATGAATCCAAAAAATTTTATAACAAATAAATAAAGATAATTGGCTAAAGAAATTGCCGGCTTAGTAACAATTGCATTTACCCCTCCATAAATCGCCTCTCTTCTTTTTCCGGTAATTAATTCATCATTATCTATTATATCACCCATAATGACCGGATATGATACCAAAGAACCTGCTAAACCAAATCCAATTATAAAGAAAGGTATTGAGGCAATTACTGCATTCCAACCTAAGAAAAATAGTAAAAAGAATCCGCACATCAAAATTGAAAATGCAATTATAATTGTTTTTTTCGGACCTAATTTCTCAATTTTCATTACATTAATTACCATTCCTATTATTACTCCGCTTATTAATGTAAGAATAAAAAATTCAAGATTTTGTCCGGGTATTACATAATCTACATAATATAATATACCTGTGGAAATAACGGGCATAATTAGGGCAATACAGAATCCCGGAATCATAAATATCCAAAAGGGTTTATTCTTTAGTGTTAACTTCAATCCCTCAATAAATCCTTCATGGGG
>CAZVTX010000188.1:0-7462 GCA_964629395.1 uncultured archaeon | reverse complement strand
TCTAATTTCGATTCTTTTTGGATAAAAATTGTAAGATTATAGCATAGATGAGAATTGGAATCAGAGAGGCAAACAATTGAATATTATAGATGAGCTGAATTGCATCAAAGCCGAATTGTTCTCCGAACGCTGTTTTTACGACAATCTGTCCATTTTCGATTGTAAGAAAAGTCATAGCATATAAAAGAGCTACCATAATTCCATTGGCCGTAAACGCTGTTGTTAAAAAGATCATAAGATAAATGATTATTTTATTCCATGAAAAATTCTCTTTGAATAATTTTTCAGAATCGATAAGTCCAATTATGAGGATTATGAAAATTGTTAAAAGCGGTATTCCTCCTAATATTAAAGCAATCTCATATGCTATTTTCGAAAAAAACCAACCAAGTAGGATTATAATAAGAGAAAAGAATATAATCCATGATAAAATCTTCATTATCACGTTCAATTTAGGATTTTCTGTGAAATCAAAAATGCTTGTGATTTGTGGCTTTTTTAATTTTATTAGCTCATAGGTTCCAAGGGATAATGGAATTGCGAGTAATAATGAAAAACCAATCGGAATAAAGAATTCAGGAAGCAAATTAAGATTAAAATTAATTAAAGCATGGGGGTCATAATATCTTAAAATTCCGAAATAGTAACTAAATGCAAAAAGACATAGTGTAATTTCAAATATTATAATTTCTTTTTTTCTTTTTTTGCCTAATAAATTCTTATTTTTATTATTATCATCTTTTTCCTTTAAAGATATTCTAATTATTCGATATATTGGAAGCGTTGAGAGCAATAATAATATTCCAATTGATATAGAGGGGATTTCAGCGTTATTTTTCATTAATAATGATAATATAATAATAATTATCGAAGAAATAGCAATTATTTCTAAGATAAGTTTAGCAATTAAATTATTTCTTTTTATTTTGTTTAAATCGGCTAAATTTAAAGTTTTAGAGCCGTAAAGAAATGTAAGCGATGTAATTGTTCCTAAAAGAATCGTTATTAATATAGTAAAATAAAATGCTATTGATACTTCATTGGCAAGGTAATCTATGAAATATACTTCACGTAAAAAGATCATAACGCTACAAATAATTAAGATAATCGTAATTAATTCACTTCTAAATGCTTCTTTTTCTCTTATAAATCTATGAATTAAAATCCATATAAAGAGTGCTAAAATAAAAAGGATTAAAAGGGCTATCATTATATTGAATATATCCCCTTCTAAAAATATGGATTTTGTAGCAATACTATATAATATATTAAATAATGCCTGATTGTAATAAGTAAAAGACCAAAATAAGAATATTCCAAATAAGATTCCTGCTATTAAACCAAATTCGTAAAAAATATTATTAAAATTTTTAATGTCTTCCATTTCTTTAGAAGTTTTTTCTTTAATTGGATTATCTAATAAAATTATATAATATTTTCTTACAATTAAGATAGATATTAAAGTAATCAATCCGCCAAGTATTAATATGAGAATTAACTGTGCCCAATATTCTTGGTAAATAATTTCTCTCTTTTCTGAATAATATTTATGCAAGGTTGATTTAATAATCGGCAATTGAGGTGTGAATCCATTATCTTTCAGCTCGTCAATTTCTCTACAGTCCCAAATCCACCAATAAGCTCCTTTAAACCATGGAGCAGTCCAGATTTTAGACTTAAAAAACGACTCATAAAACATTTTAAACTCATCCTCATCTTGTTTAGTAGTAAATTTAACATCATTTGGCGCAATGTTACAACCATCTCTATTTTGACAACCAATTTCGGCAAATATAATGGGTTTTTGCCATTTTTTCTGAAACTTATTAAATTCATCGTAAAATCCATTCCAGACAGAAATCATATCGTCAAGAGAAGGATTATAAGAAAGCGTGAAAGGAAAGTAAGCATCAAGACCGATAATATCGACTTTATCCCACCAATCAATATACCAAAAAGAATCATGATTGGCGGCATATGTCAATTTTCCCGAAAAAATCTTGCGCACATCTTCAATTAAAGCAACGACATCATCGGATTTGGTTTGCCAATTTCCCATTTCGCACCCAATGCTGAAAATCTCAACGCTCCCATTTTCAGCTATTTCGGCGGTATATTTTATAAATCGAGCATATTCTTTTATCCATTCATCAGAAGCTATAATATTGGATCTCCAATTTCCATCTTCCGGATCTAGCATTGGTTTGAATAGGATTTTCATTCCCTGTGAATGTATATATTTAAAAAATGCGTTAATATTTGCAGCAGTATCCGTCCATCTTCCTGCATATATTTCCGAAGATGTAATACTTTCTTGATACCACCATATATTAACCGCAATCCATTCAATACCTATTTCTTTCATTTTAATTATTTCTTCCTTTGCTTGAGTCGAATTGAAAGAATATGCGCCCCAAGTAGTAAATGACATCCCTTTTTGGAAAGGGATATGTTTATATGATATTCCTGGTTGGATTTGGGAATCTATATAAAACCAGGCAGAGAAAATTGTTCCGCTAATTCCGACTAATATAATTATAACTGAAAATAAAAAATATCTATTCTTTTGCATAATTAATTTTATTTCGATTTCTTTATTTTTAAAATATTTCTTGAATAGAAAAAGTAAATAATCTTAGGAAATTACCAGAATAATTATAATCTTTTAAAGAGCCCTATAAGATATTTTATTTCCTCAGATTTTTTTATTAAATTTTTTATTTTATACGGAAAGTTCTTAATATCTATTTGTTTCCCTTCTGAAACTCTTTCAATTATGATTTTTATCATCTTTTTGTAATCATTTACCGTTTTTCCTTCACTATCTAATTCTGAAATGATTTGCCATGCTTTATCTAACTTTCCAATCAAAATACAAGATAAAGAAGCCAATACATACGATTGAACAATATGCGAAAGACTAATTTTTTTTAAACTTGCAGCTCTATAATAATATCTATAGACATTTCTAAGTAGTTCTCTTAAAAGGAAATCTTTTGCCGTGTCTAATTGTTCATAAAATTTAATGCTTTCGAGAATTAAGGTTGCAGCAGTAAAAAATTGTTTATTTTTTAAACCTTCTTCCGCTACTTTATTTAATCCCTTAATAATTTGATTGAAAATGCCGAATCTATCAAATTCTAATTTAATTTCAACGGCAATATCATAGGCATTTAAATAACATTCCGTTGATTGATATACTTCTCCAGCTTTCCAAAAACAATCTCCGGCTTTAACGAAATGTCTATAAGCCATTTCATAATTTTCTAATTCCTTAAAAGTATTTGCAGCATCAACATAATTTAATGCTGCCTCTTGTGGGTCTTGAGCAAAATTTCCTGCAAGAACAAAACATGAAGCACATTCAATTAGATTATTTTTTATCTCTTTATAGCATAATGCTGCTCCTTTATAATAATTTGAGATCCGAGCAAAATTTTCTTTAGTCTTTTCAAGTTGTTCCGCTAAATTAATGTAAGCACCTGCTTCTTTTTTGCTATAAATATTAAATTGAGAATTGTTACCCAGTCTTTTATAAAGGTTTTTTAGGATTTGAGCTAACTGTGCTATTGAGTGAAAATCATTTTTCTCTTCAGCAATATTAAATAATTCCGAAAAATAATCAATACCATCAAGGATATAATCATTCGCAAGTTGGAATTCATTTAAATTTTCTAAACATGTTGAGATTTGCTCATAAGAAAAAGATAATAAATCTATATACTCATTGACTTTAGATATCTCTATTACCTTAGCAAAAAATCCAACAGCATTCCTACAATCATTTATTCTTAGATATAATTCCGCGATATTAGAATAATTTTGGACTAATTTTCTAACATCATTAAAAGTTTTTAATACTTCACTTTCATCAATAAGAAATCCTATACTTTTTAAAATATTTTCCCGCTCGGCAACCGGGTCATTTAATTTTTCGGCATATAAATCTGCTATTTTTAAATATATTTCTGCAATTTCCCTCAATCTTGCTTGAGAAATTAAATTCTCTATTAGCATATGCCACATTTGAATAGAGATTTTATAGAATTTAAGAGACATTTTATAATCAATATCCTCGAAAAATTCTGCACTGGTTTGAATTAATTCTGCTGCTTCAAAAAGATCACCCGATTCTGCAATTGCTTTACTTTTCTTTAAAGAGGAAGCAATAACTTTAAGTAATTCTTTCTTTTTCTGGCGGGGATTACCATTTATTTTTATTTCATTTATCCTATTTCTTATTTTTTCAAGAATTTCAATTGAATTAGTATACTGGTCTCCTTCTATAATAGCGATTTCATCTCTAAAAATCCTAAATCTCTTATTTTTCTAAAATTAATATAAAAATAAAAATGAATTCTTTTTTAACTAAAATTTAAATAACATTATCTATAAAAGATAAAGTCAAAAAGAAGAATTTTTCTATAAAAAATATATCTTCTTTAAAGAAGCACTATGTAATATCAAATAACATGAAAATCGTAAATATTGCTAAAAAAAAGATTTTAATCTTGATCTTTTATAAATCAAAATCTTATATTTGTTAAGCTTTTCAATATATTGATTTTAAATAGGAAAATCTCCAAAAATATATATATTAATATTTGTTTTTGTATTATAGTTAAAATATAAGATTTTAAAATAAAATATTTTTAAGGAGGTAATATTTATTCAGAAATTAGAGGATTTACTTAACACCGGCGTTTTTGAGACTTTTAGTCCCGAAAAGAAAATGACTGTTGCCGATCTTTTAAAGGAATTAAACTTAGAGGATAAATATTTTGGAATCCTCGTTGATGGAAAGAAAGCAACTCCGGATACGGTAATTGATCAAAATTCCAAAATTGTTATCTTGCCCCATATCGCCGGGGGAATGTAAATTTATAAATAGGATTTTTTAATCTCTTTTTATCTTAATTTTATTTTTAACAAATCTTCTGCTAAGATAGTATTAGGAAAAATTTGTTTCGCCTCTTCTAATAGAATAGAGGGATCCTTATATCTTGAAGAAAAATGAGTTAAAATTAATTGTTTTGAATTTGTTTTCAATGCCATATTAGCCGCATCTTGAGCAGTTGAGTGTTGTTTTTCTCGCGCAGTCTCTATATGGTCATTTCCATAAGTCGATTCATAAATTAAAATATCAGAGTTCTGTGCTAGGGCTTCCAAAGACTTACATGGTGCAGTATCACCGGAGTAAGTTATTTTTATTCCCTTTCGGGGAGGGCCAACAATTCCCTCTTTTAAAGGATCAATAATTTTCCCATTAAAATTAATAGTTTCTCCTTTATGCAATCGTTTCCATAAATGACTTTCGGGAATTCCTAATTCTCTTGCTCTTTCAGGGTTAAATTTGCCATATCTTTCCTTTTCTTCAAATGAATAAGCATATGTTAAAACAGAATGAGAAACTTCAGTATATCTTAAAATATATCTTTTGGAGTCAAAAATAATATCATCTTTAATATTAATTTCTTCCTTTGGTACTTCAGAATCCAATCCTTCATATTTTAAGATTTTATTATTAACATTATCAATTTCAGAAACAAAAATAGGATATTTTGCCCTTAATCCTAATATCTTTTTATGCATATACAAATAGAGATATAAATTACGGGGACCAAAAATCCATAAAGGTGCAGTCCTATCACCTTGCCCTAACCTAAAAAGTAAACCGGGTAAACCAATAATATGATCTCCATGGAAATGACTTATAAGAATTTTCATAGGTTTATTGAATTTTAATCCTGCATTATTGAAGGCTCTTTGAAGATCCTCCCCACAATCAAATAAGATAATCTCTGATCGATATTTTAAAGCTATAGCGGGTAAATTTCTATTTTTAGTGGGAATCGCTCCAGCAGAGCCTAATATTATTAACTCCATCGATTTATCAAATTATTATTGTCTTAACTGTGAAATTTCTAATCTTTGTTGGATATTCTGCTTTGTTAATTCTTCTATAACGGACTTCAGCTCTCTTAATCTTAATTCAGTTTGATAAGTTGGAGGAGGTGTTATCTGTGCTGCACCAGCCGATTCTAATTGCTTTTTTAATTCTTCTATTTTTTGATCTTTTATTTTAATTAAATTCTCTAAATCTTCACATTTTAATTTATGCTGAATAGATTCACTCTTAACGGCAGTTAATTCGGCATTCTTTTGCTCTAATTGTTTTTTATGTTCTTCTAATTGTTGTTGGAGCGAAATAACTAATTCTTTCTGGATCTCTAATTCTTTCTCTACTTCTTCTTGAGAGAGACCTCCTGCAGGAATTTCTCCTTTTTTATATTGAGCGAGCTGTTCTTCTAAAGTTTTTATTTGAATCTTAGCTTTATTAAGTTTATTTTGTAATTCTTCCGTAAGATTTGATATTGGAACTCCAGCCGCAGGAATTTTCTTTCCGGATTCGATAGCTTCTAATTTGGATTCAAGTTCTTTAATTTTCTTATCTTTTCTTGCAAGTTCTTCCTTTAATTCATCAATTTTTTCATATAATTCATCCTTTTTAGATACTTTTATCGCTTCTTTTTTACCTTTTTTCTCTTTTTTATTTAATTTCTTTTTAAGTTCTTCAATTTGTATTTTCGCTTTATTTAATTTAGTTTGCAGTTCTTCCATAAGTGCACGTGAAACAGAATCTTCTGCTCTTGCAGCTCCAGTTGTAGAGGCGGCTTTTAATTTCTTTTCTAATTCAGAGACTTTTTCTCTAAGTGCTTTTACTTCTTCATCTTTTTCACGTAATTTTTCATTTAATTCGGCAGCATCGGCAGAAATTGCTTGTTGTTTTAGTTTAGTTATTAATAATCGCTGTTTATTGATTTTTGTTTGCAATTCATTTACTAATGCATCTAAAGGCGTTTTCTTTTCCTCAATTCTAATTACAGAACCTTGAGGTGCCTGTTTTTTTGTCATTTTTTCAAGTTCTTGCTGAAGTTTTATCTTTTCCTTTCGTAAATAACCTAATTTATCCTTAAGCTCCCTTATTGTCCTATCCTTTTCTTCTAATTCTATAAGTAATTTTGAATCTTTCCCTTTCTTTCCTTTTTTATCGCCTTCATCCGGAATCATAGCCTCCAAACGCATTATTTGATCTTCAAGTTGTTCAATTCGATCTAAATGTGAAATTATCTCTTGCTCCTTTTTCTCTAATTCGTTCTCTAATTCACCAATTCTTGCCAATAGCTCTTCTTCAGTCGGCATTTTTAAAAATTTCTTAAAAGTAGATTTAATTATTTATATATTTTAAATTAAAAATCTCATTGTATTTAATTTTAATAATTTTTAAGATCGCTTTTAAAAAAAATAATAATAAAATAATTATTAGTCATTATTTTTAGGCTTATATTTAACAGTCCACAATTTTTTCACACTATTTTAAAGTTTTACCTCCATAGACAGCAAGTTGAGCAAGAAAAGCTTCAAGCTGGATTAGAGAGTCCGCACCTTCCGAAATTCTAAA
>CAZVTX010000187.1:0-7529 GCA_964629395.1 uncultured archaeon | reverse complement strand
AAGTCCATTCCAATAAGATATATTGAATGTTCCTGTTTTAAAAAAGGTCTTAAGAAAAAAATGATCCTATCACCATCTGTAAAGCCACCGGGATTAATTATAATCTCATTTGGCTCAACTTGCGTAGTTCCTATGATATTTTTGGAATTAATAATTTCTTCCTTAAAAGCTTTCATTTTATCAATATTATCACCATGGGCATGAACAATTATTAAATTAGAAGTATAAAATTCATTTCTCGTAATACCATCAAGATCTGTAAAAATTGCTTGAATCGGAATTTTTTTTTCCTTTAAAAACCGAGAAGCGCCATCAGCAGCAAGATTTATACAATTTTTAAATATTTTTTTACCTACAGCTTCCAATAAACTATTAATTGTTGTTTCTAAAGAAGGACCACAACCATAGATTATGATATTCTTATTTTTTAATAATTGCTTAAAAGAATTCAAGTGTTTTTCTATTTGAAATGCATTTAATCTGTCTTTTAATAAAAAAGTTAAAAAATCTCTCGCTTCTATGTCTTTAGAATAATTTATACCTAAACTTTCAACTATTTGAAAATAGCATGTCTTAAATTCGTTATAATAATTAATGACTTCTTTTAACAAAAAGATCACTTCTCAATAAAAAAATTTTAAATTTTTTTCAAAATTCAATAACATACTATATTATTTAATTCAATTAAATTTATTAAAAAATTAAGGAGTTTGAATAAAATGGCAAAATGGTTTACAAAAACACACCAATGGTTTGATGATGAAACAAAAGAGGTTGGCATCACACCTTACGCAGCCGAACAACTCGGCGAAATCAGTTTTGTAGATTTAGAAGGAATTAGTGGTGCCACCTTAGAGCAAGTTAAAATCGAAGGTGATGAACCCGCTTCTGATCCAATTGATTGTACTGTAGAATCCAGTAAAGCAGTAGGTGATATTTATTCACCTGTATCTGGAACAGTAACAGAAATTAATGAAGCTTTAATGGATGAGCCCGAAAAAATAAATGAAGATGCTTTCGCTGCATGGTTATTTAAAATTGAACCATCAAATTGGGATGCAGAGAAAGCAAATCTAATGGATGAAGCTGCTTATAACGAATATATTAAAAGTTTAGGTTAAAACTTTAATTACATATTTTTATTTTTTTTTTGTATACTTATTTTCTAATATTATAACAAGATTATTATTTTTCTAAACTCATGAATAAAATTGAACGTTTTAAACTTGGTTTTATTATAAATCCCATAGCTGGTATGGGGGGTTCCGTTGGCTTAAAAGGTACTGATGGTAGAGATGTTTTAGAAAAAGCAATAAAATTAGGTGCAAAACCTTCAGCAACAGACAGAGCTGAAGAATTTCTAAATAATTTGAAATCCATTAAATCTAAGATATTGTTTTATACCTCACCAAAATATATGGGTGAATATGTGCTTAAAAATGCGGGATTTGATTATATTGTTTTAAAACATGAAATTTTTAATGAAATTAATGATATTTATGATACTACATCCGAACATACTAAAAAAGCCGCTGAAATTTTGAAAGATATTGAAAATATTAAGATAATCGTGTTTATCGGGGGCGATGGAACCGCGCGAGATATTTTACAGGTTGTTAATAAAAATATACCATGTTTAGGTATACCTGCAGGTGTTAAGATATATTCAAGTGTTTTTTCAATAAATCCTATTTATGCTGCATCATTAATAATGCAATTTTTATGGGAAGAAGTCCCGCTTGCGGAAAAAGAAGTGGTAGATATTGATGAAAACGCTTATAGACAAGGAAAATTAGTTTCAAAAATTTATGGTTATATGTTTACTCCTTTTATTCCCGAATTAACGCAACCATCTAAAATGGGGACTCCTGATTCAGATTTAAATAATCAAGAGAGAATCGCAAAAAGAATCGTAGAATCACTTGAAGATGATGTTTATTATCTCATCGGTCCGGGCACAACTACAAAAGCTATTACCGAATTATTAGGGGAGGAAAAAACAATCTTAGGTTTTGATTTATTATTAAATAAAAAAATTATTGCCAGAGATTTAAATGAAAAGGAAATTCTTAAAAGAATTAAAGGGAAAAAAGTAAAATTAATTATTTCTTTAATAGGTAGACAGGGGTTTTTATTCGGGAGAGGTAATTTGCAACTAACTCCTAAAGTATTGAGAACAATTGGTCCAAAAAATATGATTATTATATCAACTAGATTCAAATTACAGAATATTCCGGGTCAAATTTTAAGAATTGATACGAGAGATCCTAAATTAGACGAAGAATTGAAAGGATTATATAAAATAATCGTAGATTACGATGAAATTAGAATTTGTGAAGTGAAATAAATAATTTGATATTGAAAATTTAATTAAAAATTAGTTTTATTTAACATTTCCCGTCTTAACAGCAATCATATATTGAAGACTAATGAAAGCTAAAAGAATTGAGGTAATTCCAAAGATCAATATCCTTAAGGCCATTTTTCGATTATATAAATATTTTGATGCTTGATAAAGCATTAAATATCCCATAGAAGCAACAAAAATTAAAACTGAAGCAACTATCCCCTCAATTATAAAGGAATCATTTACACTAGGGTAAATGAAAATTGCATCACCATTCGGATTTGCACCTAAAGCGGGCGGTTTTCTATAAATAAGATAAACTACTCCCGTTTGAAGTATAAATAGAAGTATATATATTAATATTATTCCTAATGTTTTTGCAGGCATAGGAATTGATATTCGGCGATATTTTGCTTTAGGGAAATTTATTTTAGGCTTCTTTATCAAACCACCAAAAATCCACGGCATCTTTCGTTTAAGCTTCTCGCTGATGGTTTCCGAGCCCGAAATACTCTGTGCTTTTACAGCTTTACTCGTACTTGTAATCTTTTTTTGTTTCATCAGAAAATCTATAACTCTTTTTCTATTAAGTTAATTAATATGAATTATCTTAATATATTTTTTCTATATCTTTCGAACTTTTTAATTATCAAATTAATTGATATGAAAAATATTAATTTATATTTTTAAGAAGTTCTACTAAGAAATTCCAGATTTTATCAATACTTTTAATTTTTAATGCTTCGTCAGGAGAATGTGCATTTATTATAGTAGGCCCTATTGATATTGTATCTAAACTTGGAAAATGTCTTTTAATTATGCCGCATTCCAATCCAGCGTGGATTATTTTAATGTATGGCTCGGAATTGAATAATTTTTTATAGATTTTTTTTGAAATTTCTAATAACTTGGAATCCCAATCTGGTTCCCAACCGGGATATTCGTTAGAACGAGAAATACTAACATTTGAATCAATTAATCGAAATAATGCTTCAATTTGTTCGGAAATTATCATCTTTGAAATATCATCTAAACTACGTTGGCTTGTAATAATCCTTATCTCATCGAAATTGGATCTTATAGAAGCTAAATTCGTAGAAGAATGAACTAATTCTTTTATTTTAAAATCATAAGATTGGGGGCCATTTGGAATAATAAAAAGCGCCGAAATTAATCGATTTTTAAAATCTTCTCTTAAAATTTTATTTTTACTTTTAATGTCAACATATTCACTTTCAATTGTTATATTTGGCTCAATTAATTTGAATTGTCTTTTAATCTCAGAGATATATTTGTTTAAATCAGTCTCAAATTTTTGTAATTCATTTTTCTTTATAAAAAATATCGCTTCTGCTTCACGCGGTATTGCATTAGGGCGATTTCCACCATTAATTGATTCTAAATTGATATTATAAATTTTATTTAGTTTCCATAACAATTGTGAAATTATTTTTAAAGCATTTCCTAAACCTCTGTGAATATCAACTCCAGAATGACCGCCTTTTAAGCCTTTTACAGAAAGTATAACTCTTTTAAAGGCATTTAAATTATTAATTTCTATGAAAAAATCTGTACCTTTAAATTCAATAGTTGTATTAATGCCTCCTGCACAACCGATTATAAAAGTATCATCTTCCTCTGAGTCCACATTAATAAGAAAATCTCCCTTAACAAAATCATCTTTTAAATTAAAAGCTCCAACCAAGCCGCTTTCTTCATCAACAGTAAATAGTAAATTTAATTTTATATTACCGAAATTTAATTTTTTTTCGTAAATTTTCCTCATTAGAGTTAATAAATAGGCGATTCCGACTCCATTATCCGCACCAAGCGTTGTTCCATTCGCTTTAAGCCATTTTTCTCCATTTAATTCAACTATTTTAGGTTTAATTGGATCTTTTGAAAAATCATGTGAGCTGGTGCTTTCTTTTTCGCAAACCATGTCTAAATGGCATTGTATTATCACTTTTTTATCAGAATTACTTCCTTGCTGAGGAATGATAACCAATAAATTGCCAACATCATCTATTTTTGTGATATAACCAAAATTTTCGGCTTCTTTCTTTACAAATTCTCTAATTTTGGCTTCATTGCCGGAGCATCTCGGAATAGATGATACTCTTTCGAAATATATCCAAAATTCTTCCAATTTACTCAATTGTTTTAATTCTTCCATCGTACATCAATTTTTAATCAAATTATATATACGAATATTTTATTATTAATTATAAGAATTTATTTGACCTATAATTATCAATTTTTTAACATGAGTTATAAAGATCTTTATTCGGAAGTTAGGCGCAGAAAATTAGAAGCGCTAAACAAAAAAGATGTAGTAAAAGCCGTTGAAAAACACGGAAAAATGCTTTTTATAGACGGTAAATTTGAAAAGGCTAAAAAAATCGTTGATAGTATATATGCTTCTAAAAGAGATTTAATAAAAACACGTGAGCTGAATAAAGTATTAACTGTTGATTTAAATCAATATGATGTTGTGTTAATTGGTTGCCCCGGGAATGAAATACCCACTGCTGCACATCCAAAAATAAAAGAATATGTATTAAGAGGCGGTTGGCTTATAACTACCGATTGGGCAATCCGAAGTATCATTGAAGTCATTTTTCCAGGATATATTAGATGGAATGAGCAAAGAACAGGCGATACGGTTGTTGCTTGCCAGATATTAGAACCTAATCATCCATTTCTCCACGGAGTTTTAAGTGAAATTACGCAAGAAAAATGGCAGAAGCATACTTATAAAACTAAAAAAGAAGAATTTAGATGGTGGTTAGAGAATCGCTCTTTTCCCATACAAATAATTAATCCTGCAGTTAGAGTATTAATTGCCTCACAGGAATTACAGATGAAATGGGGTGATGACCCTGTTTTAGTCGAATTTAACTACGGTAATAACGGCGGAAAAATAATTCATATGATTTCTCATGCAGTACTTCAAAAAGGCGGTAAAAAAGGGCAATATGCCTCTGCATTAATTTTAACTAATATTCTTGATGAGGCAGTCTCCAGAAGAATGGGTCTCTCAAAAGGAACATCTACTCCTCAATATGTATCTGATTGGGAGTCTGCTCAGCAACCTCAACAAGCGGGATATCAAGTACCATTAGAAGAACAATGGGTACATCCTCCACAGCAGGCGCAACCTCAAGAAAATTATCTAACACCATCATTAGGCACAGGTCCTGGTCTTACGGGAACGGCTCAAATTCAAGAAGTCGACCCTAATGCAGGAAATTTTTCATATGGTTCTAAATGTGCTTATTGTGAATATGATTTTGGCGAATTTACGGGAAAGATTTATAAATGTTCTGCATGCGGTGCCCTTTACCACGATAGTTGTTTAAATATTCAGATAAATGAAGGAGTTTGCAAAAAATGCGGCTCTATTCTCCTATGGTAATATTATTAGAAATCCTTTTTTAAATAAAAATTATTGAAAAATTAGTTTTTTATCTTTTTATGAATATTCTTTAATTATCTTAATTCTAAAAAGCAATAAATTATGTTTAATATAAACGATATTTTTCGAGAAGTTGATAATTTAAGCGCCGAGAAAGTAATGAAAATTATGAAAGAAGTAATCGGCGTAAAAACCGTTGTTCCTCCAGGAAATAATTATCGTGAAATTGTCGATGTTATAAAACCTTACTTTAAAGCTCTTAATTATGAATTGGAAGAAGTAATCGTTCCGGAAAATTTAATAAAACAAATTCCATACCCGCTTGAAGGACCTAGGATTAATCTTATTGCAACAAAGACTTTTGAAAATGTTAAAGATTGGGTCTCTTTTTATGCTCATCTTGATGTTGTTCCGGCTCCAAATGAGGGGAAGAAAAAATGGAGATTTGATCCTTTTGAGGCCACAATGATAAAAAGCGGTAAAATTTACGGACGGGGCACAGCTGATATGAAAGGTGCAATTGTTTGCTTAATATTGGCACTGGAAATTATAGAGAAATTAAAATTAACTCCGAAATTTAATATCAGAGTATTATTATGCACAGATGAAGAAATTGGCGTTTGGCCGGGCGTTAGATATTTAGAAGAGAAGGGATATGTTAAAGGGATTGTTTTTTGTATGGAAGGCGTTGTAAGCCCGATTATTCCTGTTGGAGCTGCTGGAAATACAAATATAACCGTTGAAACTCATGGTAGAAGCTGTCATTCTGGGATGAATTTTCTCGGTGTAAATGCCCTCGAAGAAATGGTACCAATTCTCGTAGAACTTATGAAATTAAAGAAAATTGTTGAGGCAAGGGAAAGTAAATCGATACCGGGCTTTCCTAGATTTGGAACAGGTGAGAAAAGAAATATGACTCCTATGTTTAACCTGGATATAATCAGAGCTGGCGAAAAGCCTAATATTGTTCCTGATTTATGCACATTGATAATTAATAGAAGATATATTCCTGACGAAAAATATGAAGATGTCATAGAAGAAATTAAAAAAGCAGTAGAAGAAGGCAAGAAAAAAAGTAAAGCACTTGATGTAAAAGTGAAATGCGTCAGAGATTATCCTGCATTAGAAATTGACCCAAATTCACCAGCATCTCAGAGGATTAAAAAGGTAATTCAATTAGTTCAAAAAATTCCCGCTGAAAAAATATTATATATAGGGACCTCAGGTAGCACGGATATGGGCTTTTTAAATAAATATGATATGGTCTTCCGTGGACCGGGAAATCCGGGATCAAATTCACATGGCGTAAATGAATATATTAAATTGAATGATATTAAAACATATATAAAAGAATTAATTGTATTCCTATGTGCAGATTTGTAATTATTTAATAAAAAAAAGAAAATAAAATAGGTTTGAGTATTATTTATCTTTATTTTATATTTTACTCTTCTGTTATTGTTATTGCTTCTTCAGGACATTGAGTTTCGCATGCTCGGCATCCTACGCAATCATCACGGTTCTCTTCAATAATTTTTACTTTTCCGCCTTCTGGTTCACCAAAGCATTCGCTTGGGCATACCTCATAACATGTTCCACATCCCGTACATGCATCCATATCAATTTCAATTCCGAATCCCATATTTCCTCTAACTCTTGTTATTTCTTTTGGAATTTAATTATAAATTGATAGTATTTCAAATATTCCAAATTATATAAAATCGCGCGGTCTCGTTGTTCCCCGTATTAGTTTTTATTCTGTAA
>CAZVTX010000186.1:0-7570 GCA_964629395.1 uncultured archaeon | reverse complement strand
ATTACTTGGAGATGAAGTCGTTTTTGTTTCAGGATCGGATTCTCATGGAACACCAGTTGCAGTTGCTGCTAAAAAAGAAGGTATATCGGCGGAAGAATTAGCAATGAGAAATCATAAAAAAATAAAAGAATTATTTGAGCGCTGGAAAATTTCATATGATAATTATACTCACACGCATAATCCAACTCATATTAAATTCGTCCAGGAATTTTATTTAGACGTCCAAAAAAATGGATATATTTTTGAAAGAGAAGTTGAATCTTTATACTGTCCTAATGATAAACTATTTTTACCCGATAGATTTGTTGAGGGTATTTGTCCTTATTGCCATTCGGAAGGAGCTAGAGGTGACCAATGTGATAATCCAAAATGCGGTAAATTATTAACACCATTAGAATTAATTGAACCAAAGTGTACCATTTGCGGCAATAAGCCCATTGTTAAAAAGACCAAACATTGGTATATGGATTTTCCTAAATTACAAAAGAGACTTGAGGATCTAATAAAAAACAATGATATTATCCCACCAAATGCAAGGACAATGTCATTAAATAGTATTAAAGAAGGATTACCAGAACGTGCGATTACCAGAGATTTAGAATGGGGAATACCAGCTCCGTTTGAAGGGGCTGAGGGTAAAACAATCTATGTTTGGTTTGAAGCTGTATTAGGGTATGTTTCTGCCGTTAAAGAATGGGCAGAAAAGATTATAAATAAACCCGAAATGTTCGGCTATTTCTGGAAAGATCAGGAGTGTAGAACCGTATATTTTATAGGAAAAGATAATATTTTATTCCATTTAATCGTTTTTCCTGGATTATTACTCGCTTATAATGATAATAAAGATGAAAAAGAAAAATTAATCTTACCTTATAATGTATCTTCGACAGAATTCTTAATGTATGAGAATGATAAATTCTCAAAATCACGAGGAAAAGGAATATGGATTGATGAAGCACTTGAATTGGCGCCCTTAGATTATTGGAGATTTAATTTAGTCTATAATAGACCTGAAAAAAGCGATTCATCATTTTTATGGTCAGAATTCGATAATAATATTAAAATATTAAATGATGTAATCGGCAATTTTATTCACAGAACTTTAACATTTATAAATAAACAATTCGGAGGAATAATTCCTGAAAAACAAAAAATTGATGATATTGATGCCAAATTTTTAGAAAAAATTGAAAATATCGTACCAAAATTTACAGAATTAATGGAAAGATTTGAATTAAAAAAAGCGTTAAGGGAAGTTGTAAGCTTCGGTAAAGAAGGAAATATTTATTTAAATGACAAGGCTCCATGGCATTTAATAAAAGAAAATAAAGAAGCTGCCGGACACGTTTTTAATATATGTTCTCAATGTGTATATGCATTGGCATTATTACTCGCACCTTTTATTCCCGATACATCTGAAAAATTATTAAAATATCTCAATATATCCAAAAAACCGGAAGAATTGACAATACATTCAATCGGTAAAGATGCTCTGAAAGCGGGTCATAAAATCAACAAGCCAAAACCCCTATTCAAGAAATTAGATGTTAGAGAACTTCAAGAAAAATTAGAGAAAATAAAAGGAAAAGAGAAAACCAAAGAACAAGAGTATATTTCTTATGATTATTTCAAAAAATTAGATATAAGGGTTGCACTTGTAGAAAATGTAGAAAAAGTTCCTAAAGCAGATAAATTATATAAATTAACAATAGATGTTGGAGATGATAAAAGAACTATTGTTGCAGGATTAGCAGAATATTATAAGCCTAAAGAACTTAAAGGAAAAAAGATTATTATATTAGCAAATTTAGAACCGAGAAAATTAAGAGGCATCCTAAGCAATGGCATGCTTCTTGCTGCAGAAGATGATAAAACGGTAT
Source organism: uncultured archaeon (assembly GCA_964629395.1). Classification (GTDB taxonomy): domain Archaea; phylum Asgardarchaeota; class Lokiarchaeia; order Sigyniarchaeales; family SOKP01; genus CAZVTX01. Next base: position 5,690 of record CAZVTX010000186.1, on the reverse strand, counting down.
CCGTATTAACGATAGATAAGGATGTAAAACCCGGAAGTAAAATAAGCTAATTTTTTAAACTTTTTTTAAAATTAAAGTGTTAAAGAAAAGATTGGTGTTAATCTCGCTATAATTTCTCCTAATTTAAGTTGAACAGTTTTAAAAACAACATCTCTGCCTCTATATTCAAATTGTAAATTGCCCATATCTTTAAATATTTTAACTCTATTTTTCCCTTCTAATTCACATACAAAAAATCGTTGAAAATTATCTTCTATCACTTTTTTAACTTTTTTTATTTTAGGAAAACAGTAACCTCCCCCGTGAGGAAGAATATTGGCAGATAATAAAAAATCAAGTATTTCTAATGATTTTGCACGTTCATAAAAAGATAAATTTTGAATAATTTCTTCAGAAAAATTATTAAATCCTTCAAATAAATATGCCGAGATATCCGCCCGTAATGTAGTAGGAAAAAGATTTGATTCAATAAATTTGCAATTTAAATCTGTACAATTACAACCTAAATAAATATTATTATAATCTTTTAAAAATTGGTGCGGCTGATTACATATTTTTTTATATTTACCAAAAAGATGTTCTGCAACTAATTCCCTTTTCTTTGCACTAAAAAATAATACTTTTTGGCAAAAATTAAAATAATCTTTGGCTTTGGAATCAATTAAAATATATTGATCTCCAAATATAGTTTTTTCCTTTATCGCTAAATCTTTTAGAGTAGGGGATTTATCGACATATAAGCCAATACCATTTTTATCATCCCTAAATTCAGGTGCAGAACCGTGTATAAAGAAGATATAGGGAGGAAAATTATATCTTGAGAGGTTTTTAACTTTATAAATATTTATAAAATGATTACTGACTCCAAAATCCCATTCTAAAGGAATTCCATCAAGAGTGATATTTGATGATTTAAATTCAAGTATAGAGTCTATAATCTCTTTAAAATTAGGTCTTTCATTTAATCCTCCGACCAAAATTCCGCAACAATTAGGTTTTATATTTAGGAAAATAATTTTATCTTTGCCTGAGCCCCAAATTAAGCGGCCACCATATCCCAATCCCGAGTTCCATCGAAAATTATTACGGGAAATGGTTTCATCCGGAGATGATATAAAAGTAGCATTCGGGCTTAATCCATATTTCTCCTGTATTAAATGAAATTGAGCTAATCCGTATATCATATTAGTTTTACATAATTCAGAAGTTCCATCACCTAATCCTGTTGAAAAAATAAATGATTTTGCCCTCTTTAAAAGCTTTCTCTTGCTTAAATCTTTTATATTAGAAGTTTTATCTAATAAGGTCATTTTGTTAGCATTTTTCGCTCTAAATAATTTTTCATAATTAAGAATGAAAATTAATATATATATAATATTATGTTTATTATAAGAATCGATATGACTAATGTATCAATAAAAAATAGATTTTTCATAATTTTCTTAAAAAAATAAATGACCGAAAATAAAAATTTAGTATTGTTTGATTCCCTCAAGGATATTATAAATCCGGGAGATTATTACGGTTCAATTATATCAAAATGTAAGGACCAATATAATTCAATAATCTTTTCAGATAATATTTCAATAACCGAATTTGGACAGGTATCAATAAATGAAGGTTTGATGGTAGGCTTTGATTTAGATGAGCAAAACCGAAAAAAAGTCGCATTTTCAAGAAAGGATTCTTTTAGCTGGGATAATATTAAAGATAGCCCGCTTGAATATTCTGTTTTGATTCCGCAAGAAATTATGAACCAATATGATGAGGGACAATTCTCAGATGCTTTTCCGTTTACTTTAAATCTTTTACATACAGCAGGATTATATCTTAATGATTATAAATATCCAATAGATCATCTTGATTTCTTTAAGGGAGAAATATTAAAAAATCCAATAGCATTAATATTTAATGGTATTTGCATAGCAGATAGAGTAGTAATTGATCATCGAGGAGATCCCGTTTTTTATGATTGCATAATCGTTGGAAGAGATCGTAATGAGGATTTATCTGCGAGTTATGAACCAATCGCAAATGTTGATGATAAAGTAGTTCAATATATTATAATTTTAGGTATAGAGGAATTAAAATTCTAAAAATAAAAAATAAATCTCTATTGTAATATGCTATTATATGAAAATAAAAAAGCAAAATTAATATACATTTTAAAAATCGGACTTAATCCGTTTAGAAAATTTGTTGCTACGGGCGAAATTTCAGAAGATTTAGGCGTGGTCCCATCTCGAAAACAATTAATAGAAGATATTAAAGGAGTTATGGAAAAGAAAGATAGTTTAATACTTCCAATTATCGGTGATATAGGTATTGGAAAAACTCATCTATATTGGGCTTTAAAGTCGGCTTTAATTTATGCAAATACAATTTATTTATCACTTGAAAATGTCTCCCGAAAATTTTATTATAATTTTTATTCGGAATACATCGAAAATTTAGGTGTAGAACCTTTAAGAAATATAACTAATAAATTATGCAATCGATGGGGTGCCTTAGAAAAAAAATTTGGCTTCTTTCATATTGTAGATATTGAAAAAGTCCGCAGAAAAGCCTATGAGGAATTAAATGAAAAATTTTCGGATAAAACTGCCTTAAACGATGTTATAAATGCTATTACTACCCATCAACTTGATCCATATAAAAAAATAGAAGCTGAAAATTGGCTACTTGGCGAACTTATGGATATAAAAGATTTATCACGTTTAAATTTAAATTCAGATTTAAGAAATAAAAATAATGCATTTACCATGCTTAAAATTTTAATAGAGAATTCCGTATTAAAAACGGTTTTATTTATTGATGATTTTGAAAAAATAATCCAAATGTCTAAACCCGATCAGGAAGAAGAAGAGATTTTTGATCCTAGTTATTTATATGGCCCCGAAGAATCTTTAGAATCAAAAGAATCCCGTAAAGTTCTTAATAAAATTTTATCGCTCCTTGATATTAGAGGTATTAAAATAATAATTGCCTTAAAATCAGTTGATTCATTAGAAAATATCAAACAATTAATCGCCGAAATTGATGAAAATATCCTCGATAAATTTGAAGAACCAAGATTTCTTTTAAATTTCGATTATAATGATACGGTATATTTTTATAAAAAAAATATGGAAAATTTTCTTAAAAATGTTGGATATTCCCAATTTATCGATGAATTTCTTGAGTCTTTTTTTCCTATAAATGAAAAGGTTTTAAGGATTATATATGAAAAATCAGGTGGAAATCCAAGAAATATTATTAAAGCTTTAATACGAATTTTTAATGATATTATTTTTAGTGATGAAAAGTTAGAAGATATAATGTATAAATACGAGCAAAACTAAATTTTTTAAATTTTAGATATTTTTTAATAAAATTTTCTGTAAAGTTTCAATTTCTTCTAAAAACATCTTTTTATATTCAGATGACCAATTAGATTTTTCTATCTTTTCCTTTAAATTTTCAGCTTCAACAACACTCCTACAAATAGAAGAAAGCAAACGTCTTAAACCTTGTCGCTCTAATATCTTATAAGTCGCTTCTTTATCAAGTATTTTAAAAATCATATCAATATTATATTGATTTTCGAAAAATTCTTGAGCTCTTTTAAAAATTTCCTTATCATTTCTATTTAAGGTTCTCAATAGAGCCTTGTTAACAAAATTAGGAGGATTATCAAATAAAATACATAATTCAAAACCATCAAGAACAACTGGCTTATAATAATCTCCTAATGAAAAAGAGATTATTTTAAAAATATCTTTAAATTTGTTCAATTCTTTTTGTTTTGAAATTTTAATTAATGCATCTACAATTTCCTTTCTTATCCATTGATCAGAGTTAAAAAATTCATTTATTAAAAAAGTCACAAAAAAGTCATCAATTAAATATAATTTGCCGATTTCCCCTAAAGACCAAATAAGATTAATAGTAATTTTATTTTTAGTCTGAGAATTCAAATTTTCTATAAAATATTTTATATATTTTAAGCTATTCTGGCTCGGATTTTTTCCAATTTTAATTAAAAAATCGTCGATTAATTCAAAATTATTTGAATTTTTAATTTCCTCAAATTCTTTATTAAAATTTTCCATTGTTAAGAAAATAAACTCTTTTCCTAAAAAATAATTGTGAAAAATACAAAATAAAATTAAAAAAAAATTACTTTTTAAAAATAAGAACTATCGGGACTTATTCGCTGAATAATAAAAAATATCAGCTCAAATTGTTTGCATAATTAAGAGATATTGATCTATAGTGGATATTTTAATCTTTTAAAAATCAGCGAATTTATCAAAATTAACATTGATTTAGTATGATTTATTGTCCAATTAGCTTCTTTATATCGTGTGCTCGACTTCTAAGGGTTACCTCTGTTATTTTTGCGGTTTCTGCAACAATTGCTTGAGTCCTATGGTATAATCGATTTTTGCTCTGTTTTGATGCAATATATAATGCTGAAGCGGCTAAACCTCTGGGATCCTTACCGACAGTGCTTAAGCCTTTCTTTTTAGCTTCATTCAAAATATTTACTGCTTTGTTCTGAATTTCCATTGGTAAATCTAATTCACTTCCGAATCTATAGACTAATTGCTGAGAAGTAATTGGCTTATATTTCAGATTCATTTCAGGTAATACCTCTTTTACGAGCCAGCCTAATGCTTGATGAACTGTCCTTCTTGGAACTAATTGACTCTCGCAAATCTCATCAAGAATTCTTGGAATCTCATGAATTCTAATTGCAGCATATAATGCAGCAGTTACAAAACCTTGTATTGAGCGTCCCATAGTTAATTTCTTTTTTGCAGCTTCTACATAAATTCTCCAGGCAGTTTCCTTAACATAAGCAGGAATATTTAATTTTGATGCAAGTAGATCTAATTTTGGCTTTGCTTCCCATTTATTTCTCTCAAGACTGTCAATTAAAGAAATCTGAATTTTATCTAATCTGTTGAATTTTGATTTATTATCAATTACATTTCCGAAAACGTCAATTCTTTCTCTTCCAATAAGAGTTCTTGGGCCTACATCTCTCCAGCGAGTCTCGGTTCTTTTTCTTTTATTTATTTCCTCCTGAGTAAATGCGCGTTGCTCTACACCTACTAAATCTGGTCCATGATCCATACCGCATTTCATACAGATCAAGCTACCATCAACTGATACAATATTCGGCTCGGGACAGCAAGCCTTCTCTTCTAAATCTACCGAGTCTCTTGATCGGCGATACGATGACCTATATTTTTTATAACTCATAATAAGACACCAAAAATTTAGTAAAAAAATCTGTCTTTTTGATTATATTCACGACTTTTATATATAAATCCTTTGGTTATGGGAATATTATCCCCCAATGAAACAACTTTTAGTAATTGAAAAAATTAATAAGGATTAATTTTGCATTGCTTTACAATTTAAATGTAGTCTTACTACCATTTGGTGTTAATTTAGAAAATTCAATGTTTATATCTTTATTAGTATATTTTTCGATAATAGATGCCATTACCATAGCCATTGGGCATAAACCTTCTATTCCTGCAACTTCATGTGCCGTTTTTGCCATAAAACAATTATCTAAAGTGAAAAGATATTCATTCTCGGAAACTCTTTTAAATTTAGCATCCTTAACTAAAAGTGATTTTTTTAAAAGTTCTATAAAACGCTTTCCAAAATCTTCTAAACTTTCTCCTTTTATT
>CAZVTX010000185.1:0-7570 GCA_964629395.1 uncultured archaeon | reverse complement strand
GGAGCAGAAGTATTTGTCGTAATCTGTCCTGCATGCTTTCAGCAACTTGATGCCAATCAGAAAAAAGCCGAAAAATTAGTTCAGAAAACCTTCGGAATACCTATTCTTTACCTAACGGAATTGCTGGCTCTTTCTTTCGGTGTGAAACCAGACGAAATTGGGTTAAAATTTCATAGAACCAGACTTAATCAATTATTAGAGAAATATAATCTAAAATAAACATTTTGATTATTATAATATTTAAAAAGGTGTATAGAAAAATGAGTGATGATATCCCGGAAGGAGTAATAAATATATTGGAAATGGTAGTTCGCTGTTTTGATTGTTGACTATCATGTGCAGCTCATATTACCGTAGTCAATGAGGAGGGAAAAGAGATTTTCTCCCGTAGACTACATGTTGGCTTAGGATGAACGACCAATATAAAAACGAGATTGGTCGGGACAACCCTGCCCGGGGAAAGTCAACAATTCTTTATTTCTCTATTTTTATAATATTTTTATAGATTTATATTAAACTGGCAAATAGATTAAATCCTTTAACTTCATAAATTTCTACATCAACAAAATTTCCGATATTTCCTTTATAATCGGTAATAAATATATTCTTATAGGCAAAATTTCTGCCGAATACTTTATTAGGCTCATTAGTATTATGAAGAATTAATACTTTTCCTCTCCACCCCAACCATTTTTTATTGATTTCATTTTGATATACTCTAAATATTTTTGATAATCTAATTGTTCTCTCTTTTATCGTTTTACTGCTTAATTGTTTCATCAATTTTGCTTTAGTTCCGGGTCGAGCAGTAAATTTTGAGATATTTAAGATTTCGGGTTTAAGCCATTTAATAAAATTGATTGTTCGATAAAAATCATATTCGGATTCACCAGGAAAACCACAAATTATATCAGTAGAAATCGTCAGATAAGGAAATTCTGATCTCAATTTATCAAGCGGTTCAATAATATCCGATATTCTATAAGGTCGATTCATCTTTTTTAATACTCTCTCGCTTCCCGATTGAATCGGTATATGAAGAAATTGATAAACTTTGTTGATTTTGAAAATTTTTATTAATTGATTAAAATGATGTATTAAAAAAGTAGGATTAATCATTCCGATTCTTAGAAAGAATTCTCCTTCATACGAAGTAATATCCTTAACTAAATCATATAATTTATAATTGCCGTATTCATAAATACTGCAATCCTGAGATGTTAAAAATAATTCCTTAATTCCGCTTTTCAATTGATGGTGAGCATTTTTTATTATGTATTTTGGATTATAACAAATTAATCTTCCACGGGCATTTTTAACACAGCAATAAGTACATGCTCCCTTACATCCTTCTGAAATAGGAACGATTCCCGTAATTTTACCTGGAGGGATTTCTATTAAAAATTTTGATTTATCAATGGGATGGTCGGCTATAAAAACTTGTTGTTTTTTTCCTTCTTTTTTTATTTTTTCAATTATTACCGGTAATTCATGAATATTATCTAAATCTATAATTGCTGCAAAAGAGGGAATAATTTTTTTTATAATATTCTGATGTTTAGGAGTAATATGAGGTAAGCAACCGGCAATTATAATATATCTGTTAGGATCTTCTTTAAACTTATTATGTATTTCTTCTAAACGTGTTTTTATTTTATTTTCCGTTTGCTCTTTTACAGCACAGGTATTTATAATTATAATTTCTGCCTCATCAATTCGAATCTCTTTATAACCTGCTTTTTTCAAAACATCTGCAATAATCGCAGAATCTGCTTTATTTGATGTGCAACCGTATGTTTCTATGTAAAATGTGCGCTTTTCCAAATTTTGTCTCAAATCTTTTAATATCCTTAAATAATAAAAATTTACGAGATAAGAAAAAATCTTGTAAAAAATTTAATTAAAAGAAACTATTTTAGTATTAAATATTATTTACATAAAAATGAATGTTTTATGACTAAAAAGAAAATTATTTTTACTTATTGTGACTATTGCAAAAAGGAGATTGAAAATCCAAGAAAGCGCCCTTTAGATTCATTAGAAAAAACTATTTGGACAATAGTCATTATATCCACATTAGGACTTGCTCTTATTGCCCTTTTAATTTATAAAAAATTTATACAAAAACCAATATATTGTCCGGTTTGCCTCTCAAAATTAAAGGTTTCTAAAGAACCATTTATTAAAAAGGAACCAAAATTAGAATCCTCTGAATCTAAAGCCGAGACACCAAAAGAAAAAGTATTGGAAAAAGTCGCTGAAATAGAAAATAAAGAGCAAATACAAGTTAAGAAAGAAGAGAATAAAATTTATTGCCCATTTTGCGGTGAACTAATAGATAAAGATGTGGCAACTTGCCCTTATTGTCAAACTGTTATAAAATTGTAATTTTCTTATCGATCCTATTATTTTAGAAAAATTTTGTTAAAAACTTGATGAATTTATAAATAAATATCAATATATTTAAGATATATTAAGATTTAAGTTAATAAAAAGAGATTTAATATAGAGGGAAAACTATGCCAAGAAAGCCTAGAAGGGAACCTAAACTCGATCCTTTAGATGAATTTAGCTCTTGGAACAAACGTATCGCTGTAATATTCTTTCTTGCTACGTTCATATCTACACTAATTATTTTAATTGGCATCTGGGTTTCAATTTTTATTTATTTAGCAGAACAAGGGATATTAGCATGGATGGCTACTATTGAACTTGGTTATATTATAGCAATCATTATGGGAATCATCGCGTTACACTTATTTGTTGCGGTACTATTTTATATTCTGTTTAAAGGGAGCCATGATCGTCTTTTAAAGATGTTATTTAAGGATAGAATGCTCGCTAAAAAATATGAAGATTATAGCACATTAAGAATTCTTATCGGATTATTATTATGGGCAATATTTATCAGTATTGTCGCTTTAATAATTGCATTGCTTCCCGCCGCTTTTGGTCAAGCCCTTGCGACTATGTGGGATTGGATGATTAAAACATTTAATGCCGGTCAATGGATTCTATGGTTTGGATGTGTATGTCTTTCTATCGTCGGTATTTTCTTTATGTTGTTTGTTTTATGGAACAAAGGTGTTTATTGGGTTTTGAAAAGAATTAAAACAATAGAAGAAGAAAAAGAAATTGAAGAAGAATTAGAAAAAGAGGCTCTTAGGAAAGCAGATAAACAAGAATTATATAAAATTTATAAGAAAGAAACAGGTAAATCTGCAGTATATCGCGGCAAAGAGACAAAAGGATTTATAGAATGGAAGAAAAAAAGGTTATCCTAATTAATTTTTACAAGATTTCTTAATAAAAAAATAATTTTTTTAATTTGAAGCTTTTTTTTTATTTTCTCATTAAACGCGGATTTTTAAAGAGATCCATCTCTAATTTTGGAGGTTTATAATCAGTAGTACCGGTATCTTTCATAGGTTTATAAAATTTTTCTATTAATTTCGTTGCACTCTTCATAAAATTACATATACAACCAAAAAGAATAAGCAGCATAACAAAAGTTTTATCTTTAGCGTAATTTTCATCATAAATGTCGATTTCCCATTCTTTCTGAACCCTTTGACCATCAATTCTGGCTATTTTTTTCTTTCCTATAAAGATATCATAATCCACCCCAAGACCTACTTTTCCTTTTGCTGTAACAACTTGTAATTTGTCTTCCTTCTTTTCAGGTAACAATGGAAAGTTCCAACGTGTTCCCGTTAATCTATAGCTTTTAACTATTTTTGTTAAGTATGTCATATTTGGTATTTGTACAAAAAATACAGGTGCTGGTTCTCTCACTTCAGAACTCTGAATTAATGAATGAGTTATGCTTAATTCAAAACCTCCTTTAAAATTCCCTCCCTTAGCTTCTCTGGCTTCTTTAGAGCTTCCCATACTAGGTTTATCCTCCAAAATTGTAAAGAGTCGGCAAACTAATCTCTTTTTATCATCAGGGGCTTCTTTCCAATCATCCTTATTATAAGCAATTATATACTTCTTTTGACCATCTTCCTCGACTACACCTTCTATGTCAAAATCTTTCCCGAAATAACGTGTTTTTGCCTGATATTTTAAAGCTTGAAATGCTCCTAATTCTTCTCCGTGCAATCTAGTGCGCCAAAAATTAACTTTCAAATGTTTATAGGTCGTTCTCTTTAAATCTTCTTTTTCTATAACTTTTACTTCAGGCTCGGCTTTTTTCTTAGGTGCAGATGATCTACTCCTTTTTTTAGCCATAATATCACATTTTTCATTTTTAATTTTGGATAAATAAGATAAATTTTTTATATTACTAATATAATTTTTTTGGATAAATAAATTTGGAATTTAAAAAAAGCAATAAAAATAAAGAGATCTATAATCTTTCTAGTGTAATTTCACATCTATCGCTATCACAGAACTTTTCGCCAATAGCTTTATCAGCAGTAGAGCTAAGATTAAGTGGTTTAAGGTTGGCAATTCGGTGTTCATATTCTTCTTTTGTAATTTTTTCATAAGGCGGTTGCTCATAACCGTGTTCAGTAATAGGTAAGAAGCTAACACTTTTTAATTTATCTTCAAAACATTCCAATAAATATTTGATTTCTTTAGCTTCTTCAGGTTTAAAAGTAATTGTTATAGAAACTTGATTATCTGACCAATATTTTTGATAATCTGCGGCATTTTGAGCTTGCTCCCAAATTGAGACATCAAATTTAGACCTCTCAAAATACTTCTCATGAACTGGAAATTCGACCACAACTGTATTGGGGCTATATTTATCTTTTTCAATTGGATATCCTGCTTTTTTTAATGGTTCTATCAAATCAGAATTTTCGGATAACCTTATCCTTCTGATATAATATTCTGAATGAGGATAATGAATGCCTGGAGGAACACCGGGTAATAAACTAACAGTTCCACTTGGTTTTACTGTGGTAATTTTAATTGATTTTGGAACGCATAACCAATTAGAATATTTTTCGTCAAGTTTTTTTAGATATTCATAACCTTTATCACACCATTCAAGCATAGTTCTCCTACCATGTTTTACAAATGCCTCAATTATACCCGTCTGAGAGATGCCCATACGTCTATTTTTAAGCATAACTGCATTTGTCTCTTTCCAATGAGTATTTACTAAAGTCACCGATTTTGCATATAGATAAGCATATTTTAAAGTTTCTTTAAATTCCTCAAAAGAATCATGCCTAGATGGAAATGTTTCCACTAAGCAGCACAGTTCAAATGATTCTAATGTTTGCTCTCCACAAGGATTAACTCCTGCAGCTTTTTTATCCTTATAATCTGGGTCTCTACCCATTCGGGAATATGCACGGGCATTTTCTAACCAAAAAACGCCGGGCTCACCGTTTACTGCAATTTGTTCTGCAATGAAAGAATAATCAAGTCCTTTTCTTGCAAAAACGCTGTTATTACTTGCCCATCTATGTGAATATAATTTCTCTTTATCTTGCTTACATAATATAAATTCTAAATCCGTAGGATCACCTAAAGCAATTTCAGCACTTCGTCTAACATTTCCCGCAACAACACATTTTCCTATTAAATTCATAATATCAACAATATCAACGGATTTTATAGGTTGCCCTATTCTTGATTCTAAAATTTCCTGTATCGATTTCAACATTTTTTTAAGCGGTTCTGGTCCTGATGCAATACCTCCGAATCCTCTAATTGGTTCTCCTGCAGGTCTAATTTTGGAGAAATCATATTCAGGAACCTGTTTTCCCAAAAAATATGCCTCTAATAAAAGTTTTAATGCTTCAACCCAACCCTCTCTGCTATCGGGAATCTCATATTTAAAATGACCTTCTTTTGGTTTTTTAATAATAATTTTTCCCGCTCCTTTAGTATCAAATCCAACGCCAACACCAAGCATTAAAGCATCCATTACAAATTCAAAAGCTTTTGTGTATTTTACATCAATGTCCTCTGTCGACGCAAATCCACAATTATTTAAAGCCATAGAACCATGTCTGGCAATAAATTCTGTGCCCATCATCCATAGCCCACGACCTGGAGGTAACATTTTAAAATTCCAGATCTTTTCAAACATTTTTTGAGCAGATTTTTGTGCCTTTTTATCGCTCCATGGTAGGGACAATTTAATACAATGTTCCTTCTGGATAGAAAAGCAACCCTCTACAACTCTGCGCACAGTTTCCCAAAATTCTTCTTTTCGGTTTTCTTCTTCGATAATTCTGGCATAAGTTCTTTTATAGGTAATATAACCCAGTGGACCCCAATCTGGTTGCTTTCCTTTATATTTTTCTATAAATTTTTCATCCAGCTTAAAACTAATATTTTCTAAATTAATTGAACGGGCAAATAAATTCCGATATTTATTTAAATTTCTCTGCGTTAATTCTACACATACTAATTCCCGTATATAATTAGTTGAAATTTCTTCTACGCCCAAACCTATTATTTTTCTTAAGACATTTTCCGCAACTTTATCAGCAATAGTCATATCTAAGCCCGTTTCTTTATTTAAAACGATTGCTATTTTATTTTCATCAAATTTTTTCCTTTCTCCCTTCGAATTTACAACATATTTTGGGTATAGATCCATCAAAGAAAATGAATTATCTGACAATTAATACATCACTTTCGTTTATTCTTATTGAATTCTTTTTTGTCGTATTATATATAAACGACGTATAAAAAATCTTCAATATTTTTTAATTTACTTTTCAAAAATTTAAAAATTTCCTTTAATTTTATTAATCAATTACTTTCTTCAAGAAAAAATTCATTCTAATAATTTATTTTTTATGTTTATAACTTATTAGTAAAATCTTCTTTTAAACTTACCAGATTTTATTATTTAATTAACATTTCTTTTATGTCGTTGAGTATCAAAATTTTTCAAATAAATATAAATTATAATTGATATTAAGAAATTTTTAAATAATACAGCATTAAACTTATAAAAAGTTATGAAAATTGATAATATTTCGTTGTTTTTTAAAATTTTCTTGAGATAGATGCTTATGAATAATGATAATTTTAATAATGAAAAAGAAATTCCAATAGAAGAGGAAAATAATGTTCAAAATAATAAACAAGTCGTTAAAGAAGAAGTTAATTTACAATTTCATTGGTATATTTTCCCATTTATAGTAATCTATTTGTTATCATATTTCTTTCCTGGTGTAATTTTTATGCTTTATGTTTTATTATTTTTTCATCCGTATTTTTTAGAAGCTTTCCAATTAAATCCATTTTCTGGAGATATTAAACCTTTAATTGCATTATTAACTATGCCAGCTCTGTTGATTGGTCTATATTTACTCCATTTATTTTTAGTTGCAGTAGGAACCCGTTATTTCTGGAGGCTTTCCGAGAAAATATATCCTTCAAAAGAGGGTGTAATCCCCAGAAATGTGCCAAGTAAAACGCTTAATTTTTATCATATCCGTTCATTTTTAATAAAATATGGAAAGGCGGCCTACTTTAAAGGTGCTTTTCCGTGGCTTGCTCCGTGGTTTTTTAATTTTGTTGGCTCTAATATAATAGGTAAAGGAACTACTATGGAAGAAGAAGTATGCGGAGATAAATTTATTGAAGT
>CAZVTX010000184.1:0-7571 GCA_964629395.1 uncultured archaeon | reverse complement strand
CGATAGAAATTAGAAGTTATTTATAACTTCTTATAATTAAAGAGTATTTCTTAACAAAATTTAATCATTTTTCGTAACTATAAAAATTAATCAATCTGGGATTTCATAGTCAATTTTAAAATCAATATCATAGGGTGTCATGTAAAAATCTCCTGAGACATCTTTACCTAAAAGTAATTTATCTGCAAGATCCATAATAACTTCGAAATCCTCTTCTATAAATGAATGAATACCATGGCTGTAATGGATCGCATTATTCTCTTCAACGCCTAGAAATTCAAAGACTGGGGCCACTGCCTCATAGATTGCTTGAGTTCCTACGGGATTCTGCCAAAAATCTTCAAATTTATTTGTTGAGAATATTATCCGCGGTGCTACTAATGCTAATAAGAAATGCTGGTCGAAAGTTAGATCCTTTTCATTATTACCATATTTATTGAAATCTTCTTGGAACCAAGATTTCCATCTACTTTCAGAAGATATGGTAGCAATTGTTTCGCAAAGGTATCCTTGGACAAGAAAGCTCCCCGCACCTCCACAACCACTACCATTTGGAGCGACCATCGCAAATCGTTCGTCTAAGGCTCCTGCTAATAGAGCCGTTTTACCTCGCCTAGAATGACCCGTTATAATTAATTTATCAGAATCCACATTTGGAATTCCGTCAGGAGCATTCACCCAGATTTCTCCTAATAAATAATCGGCTACACGCATAGCACCCCATGCCCAAACTGCAATGCTCCCCCAATCGTAACCTGGATAGGCTGCTTGACATGGTCCGTCTACATCATATCCCATAGTATCGGGTTCTAAATCTGTGTAACTATAGCAAACGTATATATAACCTCGTGATACAATTTTTTGATTCATTTCAGGTTCAGAACCTATTCCATCTTTCCCAACTTTAACAATCGTTGGAAAAGGACCCGCCCCAGAGGGAATATAAATCCAAATTATAAAATTTATCATTGTATTTGGTGTTTCGTTTGAAGGGATAATTGATAGCTCAACGACTTTGGCAATACTTCCATCCGCTCTTACTTCTGAACTTATTTCAGTTGCATTAAGCGCATCTGGTCGTCCAGGCATATGTCCATATTCCTCATCTAAAAGAAGTTCTTTTATTTCTTCTCTTCTGGCTTGCCAATCCTCTTCATCCTTTACTTGTGTACCATTATTAAATATGAAAGGATCGGGAAATGGTTTTATTATTACGGGCTTATCAATCCTGTAAAGGAAATAAATTCCATAGGTTCCAAATACGAGTAAAAATATAAGGAAACCATTTTTTACATTCTTCTTCAAATTCACTATAGGTTCTTCTCCTCTATCATGTTATCATGTAAGATATAAACAATATTAATGATTCAATTCCAACACACGCAATTATAACTCCAACAGCTCCAAATAAAATTTGTTTTATTCTTTTTTTATCAACTTTTCTCTCTTTTAAACCATTTTTGATATATAAGATACCAATTGTTGAAAGGGAAATAAATGGATATAATATTATGAAAAATATAAAAGATATTGTAATATTTGTAAAAAGGAATAATAAAACTAATTCTAATATACCCAAACTTAATAATATAGTTCCAATTTTAATATTTTTGAATTTATATTCTATTTCTTCAATACTTTTTTTCTTATCTTCACTATCTTTTTGCAAACATGATTACCATTTATCAATTAAAAACTTGTATAAAGTAAGAATATAATTATAAAAAATTTTTGGACTCTATAGATTCCAAATTGGTGTATAATTATAATTCTAAGAAATTTTTTAATATCTGCATGCCGTGGGGCTTCATTTTAATGGATTCTGGGTGGAACTGAACACCTTCAACTATATATTTTTTATGTCTCACGGCCATTATGGTCCCATCATCCGCTGTTGCTGTTATTTTTAGATTACTTGGCAACAAGTCAGACTTAACAGCTAGGGAATGGTACCTTACCACCATTAATGGATTCTCCAAACTTTTAAAGATAGTTTCTTGGTCGTGAAAAATTTTTGATAATTTTCCATGCATCGGACCTACTTTAGCAATCCCAACATACTCAACCGATGTTTCTGGATTTTCAAGCTCTCCAAAAGCTTCAACTATAGCTTGATGTCCTAAGCAGACACCCAAAATCGGTATTTTATTGAAATATTTCTTTATTATGGGTATTACTGTTCCAGTATCATATTTAGGATGTCCGGGTCCGGGTGATATGATGATTTTATCAACAGATAGCTCCTCGACTTTTTCCACTGGTAATTTATTATCTTCTACTATGATATTAGCCTCTGGAGCTAATTGGCATATATAATTTACTAGATTATAGACAAAACTATCGTAGTTATTAATAAATAATATATTCATTATTCTCTTGCCTCCGCGATTTTAATTGATTTTAATACACTATATAATTTATTATAGGTCTCTTTGAACTCCTCCTCGGGCTGACTATCTGCAACAATCCCTCCACCGGCTTGGGCAAAATAAGTACCATTTTTTCCAAATAAAGTCCTTATTGCTATTGCAAAAGTCATATCGCCATTAAATGAGAAGTATCCAACAGCTCCACCATAAGGCCCGCGGTTCTCTGTCTCTAATTCTTGTATTATTTCCATTGCACGTTTTTTGGGAGCCCCCGATAAAGTTCCAGCGGGAAAAACACTTTTTAAAACTTGGTATCCGTCTAATGGGGTTTTACTTTTAATTTTACTAACAATATGCTGCACCTTTCGATATTTTTGGACTATCATAAATTTATATGTATTTACGGTGCCGGGGTATGAGACTTTTGCCAAATCATTTCTTGCCAAATCTACGAGCATTAAATGCTCTGCTTGTTCTTTAGGATCATTTAATAATTGTTTTTCCAACATTATATCCTCTTCTTTATTTTTACCCCTTCTTATTGTACCTGCTATAGGAACCGTGTAAAGTGTATCTTTATCTTTTGTAATTAGGGCTTCTGGGCTGCTACCTATTAATTTTATATTATTAAAATGTATGTTATACATATATTGAGAAGGATTGAGAATTCTCAGAATTTCATATATTTTTAAGGGATCAATTTCACTTTTAGTATATAATCTGCGGGATATAACAGCTTGAATAATATCTCCATTAAAAATATATTCTTTTGTCTTTTCTACCATCTTTTCATGAGCCGATTTTGAAGTATTTGAGCGAAATTCATTTTCATCTACTTCTTCTATATCGTTAATAGTTTCTTTTTTTGCATTTTCATCTTTCGGATTATTATTTTTATTAAATAATTTTAATTGATATCTAATATCCTTATCTTTTGAATAATCGTCGAGGCTATTATCAATTAAAAATATAGAATTTGATTTATGGGAAAAAACAAGAACCTTAGTATAAAGACCCATTAGAATATCCGGATATTCACTGTTAGACTTATATCCTATATATGGGGCTACTATATCATAACCAATATATCCTAACATGCCACCATAAAATATATTTCTAGGAAATAGTTCCGTAAATGGCAAATTTGAATATGGTGTGAGACGGCTTAAAATATCTAAAGCAATCATATTATAATCTACATTATCATTAAAAGGAAGGGGATTATGAGGTCTTTCATCTGTTGGATCTTTTGAATCGACATATTCTTTTATAATTTCACCTCTCTCTGTTGTAATATCATAAATTTGGAAATCCTTTCCTTTAATTTTAACCATAAAATCGGGTTCAATAGCAATGAAGCTATAAAGTGTTTTGTTTAT
Organism: uncultured archaeon; assembly: GCA_964629395.1. Classification (GTDB taxonomy): domain Archaea; phylum Asgardarchaeota; class Lokiarchaeia; order Sigyniarchaeales; family SOKP01; genus CAZVTX01. The sequence continues at coordinate 3,823 of CAZVTX010000184.1, read as the reverse complement.
ATTTGCAACTGCAGATTCCAAAAGAGCATGATTTTTTAAATCGTATTTATCTACAAGATATTTATAAAATCCAAAAATATTTGCCGAATTAATTGCACCTAAATTCTCGATATGTATGTCAAATTCCATTCTAATTATTACCTCCGGATATTCTTTTAATTGTAATATTGATATCGGAAGCAAATTTTATCATTTCGGATTTTATTTTATCGGGATCATCCAAATTCTTTTGAATTATTTTAACAATAGCAGATCCAATAATAACTCCATCAGCTCCCGCTTCAATAATCTCTTTAACATGTTCTGGTTTTGAAATTCCGAACCCAACCAAAATTGGAATATTTTTTATTAATTTTCCCTTTATTCTTTTGATGGTATCTTTTGTAATTTGAGCTACGGTATCCCTTGTTCCTGTGACTCCCATAACGGAAATTAAATACAAAAAGCCTTTTGCAGCTTTTAAAATTCTTTCTAAACGTTCATCTGTAGTTGATGGTGCGACAAGAAAAATTAAATATATATTATATTTCTCGCATATTTTCAAAGCTAATTCTGATTCTTCGATTGGTAAATCTGCGATAACTATACCATCTACTCCGTTCTCTTTTAATTTCTTAAAAGTATTATCTAAAGAAATTTCAATATCATTCGAGCCTTGGATGAGTATATTATAATATGTTAAAATAATGATTGGTTTACTGGTTTTCATTCGGATCTCTCCGATTGCTTTTAATGCTAAATCTGTATTAATTCCAGATTTAAACGCTCTCATATTTGCTTCTTGAATGGTCGGACCATCTGCAATTGGGTCAGAGAAGGGAATTCCAATTTCCAGAATATCTGCAAAAGGTTCAATAGCCAATACCAGCTTTTTAAATTGTTCGATGGTTGGATCTCCCGCTACCAAAAAAGGCATGAAATATTTTGCCTTATTATCCTTATTTTTCTCAAACAATTCCAATATCCTATTTTTCTTCATAAATTTTCATCATTAAAATGTTAATCATAATTTAATAGATTATTTTAACAAAAAATTATAGATTTAATGTTGAAATTAGAATTTCTTAAAAATTTTATAAGGATTTTAAAAGAGCGAAATTCTAATTAAGACTAAGGCCAATGCGCACGTTCTAAGCGTGCCAAGGCCAATCCCAAAACCAAGTTATTTTATAAAAACAGTGATGTTCTTTTTTATTATTCATTTAAATCAAACTTGGTTGCGGTTATTATTTAAATTTAAGAGATTCTTGTATTTATATTTTATTTATCCAAATTTAGTTCAAATATAAATAATATTAAGTTTAAAATTATTTTTAATGAGAATTCGGAAAAGGAGTAATTTAAAAAAGAAAAATATCGCAATTACGTTCCTTTTTTTAAGCCCTTTACTTGGTTTGCTAATATATGCCGGCGGAGTTTTTTATATTTTATATGATTTAAACTAATTTACTTATAGGATTAAGCCGCCAAATACAAAATATTTTTATAGCCTCGATGAGATAAATTTTACCCGTTTAGAAGAGATGGCGGATATATTTGATTATCGTGTTAGAAAATTCTTCTGGGATCGTGTCCAAGTTTGTATCGATTTTTAATAAGAGGAATCCCTATTGGTGCATTGAGTAGGAATCGAACCAAAGAAAGGTCGTGAACGATGTCAGGTTAAATATTATTGGCCCACTGTGAAGAGAAATCCGAATACGACGTTCATTCTTGGGCATTCAGATGTACTTCAAATGAATTTGGCATTAAAGATGGCTAAAAAATACAAAAACTGTTATTATGACTTGGCATGTCAATCATTACCAGGCATCAAAAAGATTCTAAAAGAGTCGGATTCTAATCGCATCTTATTCGGCACGGATTGGCCTTGGTATCACGGGGTTCTAACTTTATTAAAGGTATTGATAGCTACTGAAAGTAATGAAGTGCTCAGATGTAAAGTCCTATATGAAAATGCTAAAAATCTGCTTAGATTATAAGATTAATACTTTACAACCTTAGTTGTTGGCGAGAATGGAAAATTGTTAAAATTCTGGATGAAAAAAATTATTAATATTGAGTGCATTAAAGTTATTATGTACGCACTTAAAAAATTTATTGATGATCTGGGAACGTTTGCTTTTGAAAACCGCATACATATCGCAGCCCTCGCCGTCATTTCTAATACTGGAGATTTATTATATCAAACTGAAAATTTCGATTTGGAAAAAGAGACTAATATAATATTAGACTTAATAGATCGCCCACAAAATTATACTATCGCTAATCTTGAATATGAAATAACAGAAGTTACCTCAGAATACATTATAGGAACAAATACGGCGGGTATGGGATCCTTAGTTATTATACCATTTCAAAAAGGCGTTCTCGTTTCTTACGCACTGCCTCAAGCAGATCTAGCCCAAGTAAAAAGTTATCTCATTCAATCTGCATCAAAACTAAATGAAATTTTATAAAAATAGTAATTACTCCATATTAAATTATAATATCATTGAAGAGATTATCCTTGAATAATGAACATAAATGAAAGCGGAAGGATATTGTTGTTATTGATTCATTCTTTATACGTTGCTTCATATTTATTGTTGTGCTAGAGCGTATCATATATCCCAGTTTTAATAAACCAGTCAACCGTTTCTTTTAAGGCATCGTCAAGAGAGATTGAAGGGACCCATCCTAAAACATTTTTTACTTTATCAATATTGCACACGTGATGATGTATTACCATTCGAACGATTTGACGATGGATTATGGGACCTTTTTTGCGCATGAATAATGAACCAAAAGCAGAACCTAACAAGCCTGCCAGTCGCGTGAGAAAGATTGGGACATGTCTAATTTTTTTATCTTTAACGTGCAGAATTTCCATCAATTTTAAAATTAATTCTTTGGTAGTTAAATCGCCGGTTTTAATATTAAATACCTCACCTGTGGCTCGATCGTCTTCTGCCATTTTAATCAGTAAATCTGCGATTTCATAGTTATATGCCCAAGATACTAGCTGGTCACCTTTACCAGGAACGATATTCCTATTACGCTTGATTAACCTTATAATTTCCCTAAAATTTGCGGTATCATGAGGTCCAAAAACTGAGGGCGGTCTTAACATTGATATTGGCAATCCCTTTCCATTATCATATTTTTCCCATAGATATTTTTCGGCCATGATTTTTGATTTAGAATATTTGTTGTGTAACTTTCCATAAGGTTGGTCTTCTCTTGCGTTTAATTGATCTTCATAACCATATACTGCAAAAGAACTTACGTGGACTAATTTTTTCACAGAAGTTATTTTTTCAATGGCTTCAACCACATTTCTCGTGCCTACTACATTAATGTCATAAAAGACCCTCCATGGCGCCCACCAGCTAACAGCAGCTGCAACATGAAAAACATAATCTGGTTGGGCAACATTCATTCCTTCTAAAATTGATTCTGGTGATCTCAAATCTCCAAATTGAAAAAATAGTTTGCTGGAATTGAGGCTCTTAAGGTAGGTTAAAATATCTGTTCTTCGAACCAAACAGTGTACTTCATAACCTCTCTTCAGCAAGACTTCTACCAGTGCAGTGCCAACATGACCCGTTCCACCAGTAACAAAAGCTATCATAATCAAAAATATATCTGCTAAGTTAAAAAATTATCCCATCATCATTATAATAATTCTCAATAGAGAAATTTGAATTTAATAATTCACTAGAACAAGAATCTGAATTGAATTTGAAATGGAAACAAGAGTAGCCAAAACCAAAGTAATATTAAAGGAGATGATGAGGAGAGGATTGATTATTAACTCTGAAGAGGAGATATATCATGAAAC
>CAZVTX010000183.1:0-7581 GCA_964629395.1 uncultured archaeon | reverse complement strand
TTAGCTATCGTGGATAGATCTTATAAATGATCCTTCTTTTGTAAAATTAGCCTAATATTTTTTATTTATTTATTTAATTGTTATATATAATTCTAAACCTAAAGAATATTAGAAAATTAAAAAATTTAAAGAGATGAATGATTTTGAGCGAAGAGAAATCATATGTTTATAATTGCACATCAACAAATCTATATTGAGAATAAATCATTCATATTATTCCCTCATTATGACAAATCTTTAATGCGTGGCGCATGCTATACAAGGGTCAAAAGCCCGTATAATTTTTTGAACTTCTTTCTTTATAAGATTAATATCCCCTGTTTTTTCATATAAATTCTGAGCGTAATTAAAAATCATTTTATTGATCAATGGAATATTTATTTCAGTAGCAATAAATAATCTCACTTTTTCGATTCTTTTTTTATCATCTATAAAATAATGATGTAATAAGGTTCCTCTGGGTGCTTCCACTAATCCAATTCCCTCTGTTTTAGTATTTTTATTGAGGGGTACTAAACTAGCTTTCTCATTTAAGACCTTATTATCCAGTAAGCTCAATGCTTGCGTGCATTCTATAAATATTTCCATTAGTCTTAACAGATTTGAAAATAAAATCGATTGACGCCAGTCCCGATTAAAAAAGTCCGTATATTTTAATCCATCAACACCATAATTTTCACTTATTTGATTTCGGGCATAAGGCCCAACACAAAATGCTTTATTTTTACTAATATTGAAATCTATCCCCCTTATATCTTCTTGAGATGTAAAATATCTATTATAATTTTGTGGTTGGAAATCAGTAGGCTTTTTCGAATCTTTTATTATTCGTAATATACCTTGATATCTATCGTACGTTCCATAATTATGCATTCCTAAAAACGCTGCATTAGGAATCTTAAAGTCAGGGGGAGGATTCTTTTCTGAAAACAAATTAATAAATTTATCAATGATATATTCTATATTGTTCAATGCTTTTTGGAAGTATTTTTGTGCATTTTTCAAATCTTTTCTGGGCTTATGATACAGTACCCCCCCAGGTACGGGAGTAATCATATGAGTAGATCGAGCACCAAATATCTTATCAATCTCTGTCCCAAATTTAATTAAATCAAAGACATAAGAAGTTAACTGAGGATCGAATTTAAGCATTTGATATATGTTGGGAATATTGGCTTTAATTTTAAAAATTTGAATTAAATCTGGCATCGAATGGAAAAAAAAATGCATAATATGGGACTTTATCAATTCCCCGGTCATTAATAACCGCCTTAATATAATGGCTTGTTCTGAGGGCTCAATACTAAACATATCTTCGATTGCCTTGCAGCTTGCAATCGTTTGGGATGCATGGCAGAGCCCACAAATTCTACTCACTATTTTAGGGACATCAAATAATTTTTTTCCGATAAGAATATTTTCAAATCCTCGAAAGGCAGATATTTCAAACTCAACATATTGAATGTTATCATCTTGGATATAAAGCTTAATATTACCATGACCCTCAACTCTAGTACAAACATCTACAACTTTAAGCAATTTAATCCCTCCTTAAATGTGGTTTTGAAAATCGATAAAAAATAGCATCATAATCAGCTATTTTAGGGGAAAGCTTTACTAAGCTTAAAAAATTAACTACATTGGAAGTAAAATCTTTTGAGACGGGGCCCATACACCCCTCACAAGGAATTCCTTGCTCAATACAGCGATGTTCACATCCCTCGCGAATAATTGGTCCTAAACATAGGATCCCTTGTTTTAAGAAACACTCAGCATTATCATCCAGATATTCAATTTTTTCGGGATTAGGAAAAAGTTTATTGATTTTGATTTCCGAATCTAATTGAAGGGAATCTCTAAGAGGGCATGCTGCACACATATTTTTTTCTGGAAGAGAAAATTCTTTATGCTCAAGCAATTGTATTAAAATATTTCCCAACATTTTGGAAGGAGGAGGACACCCCGGAATAATTCCATCAATTTCAATGTAATTTGATATAGGATGGGCATCTTTCTTTTTGGAGAGACTTAAAATCCCTCCAAAAGCTGCACATGAGCCAAACGCAAAAACTTTATTTGCATGCTGGCGAACCTCTTTTAAAATATTTATCTCACTATTTCGAGAAACACAACCTTCTATTAGCGCAAAATCACAATCCTCTATTTCTTCCACATCATTAATAAAGGGAAAATATATTTCCTTTGTTAGATCAAGGAGCTGCGGAAAAATATCTAAAGAAATCAATGTGGAAATACAGCCACTACAAGAAGTTAAAGATGAAATTAAAATTTTAGATTTAATATTGACACACCTCCTTTAATTGATTATAGAAAGAATTTATAATCTCGGCAAATTTATAACCCTCTATCGCATTCAGTTGGTGTAAGATAATCCTTCTTTTATTTTCAGGTCCTAAAATATTTTGTAAAAGTTTAATTTTATTTCCTATCTTTTCAACACCGTCAATATATCTACATGAGCCCTTTCTACAACCAAAAACCATCACTCCGTCAAATCCGTACTCAAAAGCTTTAAGGATAAAACTTGTATCCACTCTTCCCGTACATGGTACTTGAATAATGAAAACGTTGGGATTATAAGAAATTCTTTTCAATCCCGCGTCGTCTGCAGCGGCATAGCCACAAGATCTGCAACAAAAGGCGATTATTTTTGGATTTGCTTTATATTTAGAAAATACTTTGATAGTCGTTAAAATTTTTTCAGAGGTATCAATATTCATATCTATAGCATTAGTGGGACAAACTGAGACACAAGTGCCACAACCCTTACATTTAAATTTATCTACATTGATTCTTTCGCTTTCAATAATTATAGCATTATAAGGACAAGCCTTTAGACAAAGTCCACACATCCCACACTTCTCTTCGTTAATCTCAATACCACTAAATTCTGCTAATAAAGAGTCTTGAGAGAGTAATGAGATGATGTCTAATGCTACTTTATTAGTAGTAGACATAGTACTAGCATAATCAAGCGGACCTAAAACTGACCCTACTCCATATACACCCGAGGCTAAAGTTTCTTCACTCATAAATCCATCGTCATTCAAGGTGAAATCCATTTTTTTACGTAAAGACTTCAGATCTTTATTTGGAATCATATTCACGTTTAAGACGATTAAATCAGAGATATATTCTTTATTATTGGATATAACTATATTTTGATTATTTTTATTAATGATTTGCAGATTTCTAGTATAATGAAAGCGGCTATCCATAGGAGCAAATAGGAATTTATGCTTTTTTCGAATCTTTTTAAGATCGTAAAAAATATTTACGACGATTTCGGGATCTTTCGCTTTTATGGAATTTAAATATTTTAAAGCGAGAACATCATTAAATTCAGATTGATATTCAGATTCACCTACTCCTTGAATGATAGAGATAGTTTTAGGGGGTTTCCCGTCGGATAATTTTAAAAGATTACCATTTGTAGGTCCATCTGAAGAGAGAATTCTTTCAAATTCTGGAGACGTAATAATATCATTATGAGGATTGTAAGAATACTCCTCTAAATTAGATTCTAAATCGGCTCCTATTGCAATAACTTTTACGCCTACTTTTATCGTAAGTTTTTCGGGGTTTTCTTCAAGATTGATGGCATTGTTAACACAAGCTCGCTCGCAGATTCTGCATTTTAAGCAGTTTTTTATATCTTCCTCATCAATAAGCGGTGCTGAGGGATAACAGTGAACAAAAGGAAAATATATAATCTTCCTTTCAGTTAGATTAAATTCATATTTATTAGGCTTTTCAATGCTGCATATATCTATACATTGTTTACAGGCTGTACATTTTTTTTCATCCACATACCTTGGCTTTTTGATTAAATCCAATTTGAAATTGCCTACTTCTCCGCTAATATTAATTACTTCAGTATTGGTTAATACATGGATATTTTTCTCTTTTACTAATTCAGAAATCAATTCTGAAATAAAACAGATTGAGCAATCACCCATATCGAATATTCGGTGCCAACGAGCTACTTTTCCTCCCAAAGTGGGAGACTTTTCAATAAGATAAACCTTAATACCCGCTCTTGCGAGCCTAAGTGATAAGGTCATTCCTGCAATACCTCCCCCTAAAATAGCACAGCTCTTTTCGATATCTACACGTTTTACTTTAACTTTTTTTTGAAGTACAACTCTCTCAACTGCTGCTTCAATTAATAATTTGGCTTTTTCTAATACAAGAGCGGGATCGATTGCAGCACCATTTGATTTATGAACCCAAGCACATTGCTCTCTGATATTTGCTATTTCAATATTAGCATGTTCAATATTATCTTCAAAAAAGCGTTCAAATAGATTCTGATGGGTTTTAGGAGAGCAAGCAGAGATGACGATTTTATTTATAAAATTCTCTTTTACCCAATTCTTTATTTTATCAAGATTTTTAGTTTGGCATAAGTTTTCAAAAATTTTTACAGCAACTACATTTTTTAAGCGGCTAATATATCTCTCAAGAACTTTAATATTTATTACGTTTGAGATTTCTGTATTGCAATTACAAATAATAACGCCGACTCGGCTTATCTCACTGCCTTTAGAATAAATATAATCATCAATATTCTCTCCCGATAATATTCGATTATTAATATTCATTACTTTTACAACACGTTTGCCATCTTCAGATAAATAGTAGAATTTTTGGTCTTTTCTTACTAAGGAACCTAATTTTTTTAAATGAAAATTTAATTGACCTGTTGTATCTAGGCCTAATTTTTCCATTAAGTCAGAATATGAAATATATCCTTCCTTTTCTAAAAGTAGGAGGATTTTTCTTCGGAATGGATGAGAAAGTATAGAATATAGATCCATTTTAGCATATTCCTCCTACCTTGTTTGATTTTTTTTAGAATAATTTTTTTATATAAATATTATTATGACAATTTTTGTAATCATTATGATTGCAATTCAAAATATGGTGATCGAATATTTAAAGTTTGTGATTATTTCACATAGTTTTGATCAATATCATATACTATATGGACTAATTTCTATAATTTAAATAGAGAATTATACAAGAGATCATAGACTAAGGAGATTCAAGTAGATCTATAATTCTAAGAGAATATAAAATTTAAATTTAAATAATATTATAATTTCTATGAATGAGGCGAAAAAAAACGATCAAGGCTAAGGATTTTTACTATCGATTAATTGATAAGAAATATCCAATAAAAATTATAAGAGATAAATATAATGGGAATATAGTTATAGAAAAAGATAATAAAAATGATAAAATAAATTATGATGGACAATTTATTAATTTAAGCATATCTAATATTCCAAAATTCACAAAATATTTTATTAAATATTTACAAATGTAACAGAAAAGAATTTAAGAAAAACTTGATTTTTAAAAAAATTTTTTGATAAAAAAAGCTAAACAATTTCTCTTTCTTGAAAACTCAATTTGTCATAAAGGAAAAAAATTTTCTAATCAAATTGTTTATATTAGGGTCTTTTGGTTTTCTACTTAGAGATAAATTTAAATTATTTCCAAAAAAGGTGGGGAATAAATGGAAGTTTTAGAATTGAAAATGCCAAAAAAGAAGAAAATAACCGCATATATAGTAAAGTCTGAAAGAGAGGATATTCAAACAAGAAACCCTGAGAATTTAATTCAATTCATAAAGGAAAAGAATATCAAATTTATTACCGTTGATTTCAATATAGATATGAAAGAATTTAAGAAGACTGGTTTTGCTAAAACCCTTGATAAATTAAAAATTCCATATTATCAGGTAAATATTCCTGAATATGCTATGGGTTATATTTACGGAGAGATTACAGAAAAAGAAGAATTAATGAATGAATTATGTGATGAATATGAAACAATGGACGATAAAGAGAGTTTAAAAGGAGAGAGCCTTAAAAATTGGATTGATATGCTTCAACATGATATTATGCAAAAGGAGATTTATATTAGCTTACAATTAAGACCGCAATGGATAGTAAAAAAAATGCTGGATTTTACTAAGAATTTTGAGGACTCAGAAATCAATTACTTGCATTTCGTTCAAACTAACATATGTGAAGATATTTGTCCCCAAATAACCAAATTATTGAGAGAAATAGGTGTTAATGTTATAAATTATAATGTAAAAAAGAATTTAAAAGTTATTTTAACAAAAAATTAGAGGTGAAAAAAAAATGCCTGAAGTGTTAGAATTAAAACCAATTAAAGATAAAAATCTTAAATTGGTGATGCTGGAGAGTGAATTTCCCATCGATTGGTTTTTCAACAAACAAAAAAGTGAAGATTCATTGCTTTTGAATTTACATTTTGTATCTAAGAAGTATTTGCATATTATTGAAGGACTTATCGATAAGTACAATCCTAAATTTGTTTTAGAAGAGAAGGGAAATAGAGATGGTGCGTTTACTGAGGATGATCCTCTAAGAAGTCTTTTTAGAGAAAAGGGTATCCCCTATGAAATGGTAGATATATCCGAAGAGGCGGAAGATTATTTAAGAGCATCCTTAGAAGATCATGAAATGCTGATAAAACAATTAGGCTCAAAAATTGATCAAATGATTAAAGCGAACCATGGTGTACCACCGATAAACAATGAAACTTTTTCACAATTAATAATATGGCGTAATTATTTACAGGATGAGTATAATGAAAAAGAAAATGAGGTAAGATATAAGGTTAGAGAAGCATGGATGATGATGAAAGTATTAAAAAAAGCCAAAACTTTTACAGAAAAAAAATTAACAGGTCTATTGATATGTGATGAAAGGCATTTTGAAGGCTTAGATAATTTAGCTAAGGATCTGAATGTCTTAACAGAGCAAATAAAGCTCCAAAAAACAGTTAAAATAGAGCAGCCCATGCTATTGACCACTGATGGTAAAACTGCGCCTGCACCAATCAATTCTAATAGCTCTATGTGGGATTTAGCGGCAATTAAAGTAAAAAAAGCAGATACATCTGATAAAATATGTTATTTCTTTGATACTGATGACTTTGCATCTCCTTTTGATATAAATATGGCTTATGATGCCGGCTTTGATGTTGTTGTTCCGATTCCAAATATGAAAGCAGAAAAGGTTCCGAAATTAGTACAAGATGCTATTTTTTCCCGTAAACCTAATTCTCCTACGACCTTCTTTATTGGTGGGTCAGATGTTAATGAGGGAGAGAAAATTGCGAAAAAAGTCTTGAAATCCTTGGTACCCCCTTTTGAATGTCCGGTGATAATTGATCCGCGTGGTTCTCACACAACTGCCTCTGCAGTTGTAGCTATGACAATAAATATCGCTAAAAATGAACATAAAATAGAAAGCTTGAAAGGAAAGAAGATTGTTATTTTTGGAGCGGGTCCAGTAGGGAGGATAGCTGCAATTTTAGGAAGCAAGATAGGAGCTGAAGTATTTCTAGTTGAAACATGGGAAAAGGGAAGTAAAGCGGCCATTGAGAAATTAGCAGAAGAGCTAACTAAAAAAGCAGGGGAGGGCGCAAGAAAAATCACAGGAGTTTTTGCGCCTAAAATAGACGAAAGAATAGAAATAGCAAAAGATGCAACTATTATTTGGTCATTGGCTGCCG
>CAZVTX010000182.1:0-7585 GCA_964629395.1 uncultured archaeon | reverse complement strand
AATATAAATTTGATTTTTTTAATAAAAAATTATCTGAATCCCTAATTTTTTCGGGAATTTCCAATATTATAAAGAAAGCGGTACCAATAAAGAAGAAACTAATGACCATTTCGATAGGAATTATAATAATGGGATGAAATTGAGTTCCTCCAAGAGGGTACCACCAATCAAGGTAAACTGCAATAGTTTCTAAGATAAAATCATAAATCATTATTATAATTCCCCCATAGGAAGCAATTTTAAGAGAATCATCATCGGGAAGACAAATAAATAAAACAAGAGAAAATAATAAAAATGTCTGGATTAAATCACTTAATATACGAAAATTATTCTCATTCTTGATTCCACCAAATAGGATTAAAAATATTCCGCAAATGCAAACAAGACTTCCTAAAAATCGGAGAAATTTGTATTCCATGAAATTAGAAAAAATTTGTTTTTCGTTAAATTATTAAAAGCGAACTTTATTTATAATATATTATTTATTTGCAAATAAAATTAAATAATAACGGGGTTTGACAGGTGGCTCAAATAGACCAACAATTAAACAAAAATGTATTGGCAAGATTCAAAATTCCTATATTCGGGGACGCAGGAGTCGGGAAAACGACTTTAGTAAATAGATATTTAACGGGCATTTTTAAAGAGAAATATATAACAACTTTAGGTATGGATTTTTATTTAAAAAAATTAACCGTTGATGGTAAGATAATTTCCTTACAGATATGGGATTTTGCGGGTGAGGAGAAATTTAGATTTTTAATGCCCAGTTGTGTAAAAGGTTCTCATGGCGCAATTTTTATGTTTGACATTACAAGATATAAAACATTTGAAAATCTAAAAAATTGGTTGGAAGTTTTTAATGAGGTAAATGAAGCTGAGAATCAGGAAGTTTATACAATATTATTGGGAGGTAAATTAGATTTAAGTGATTTTCGCGAAGTTCCGAGTGAATTAGGAATAGAATTTGCAAAAGAGAATGGATTCATTGGTTATCTTGAATGTTCTTCTAAGAAAGGAATAAATATATTAGAACCTTTTGAGAAGCTTGCTCTAAAGATTATTAATTCGAAATTTTAAAATTCAAAAGATTTAAAAAAATGAAATCTATTGATAAAATATGTCTAAGTCGTGGTTAAAGTATCTCGTTTCATTTTTATATTTGTTAATAACGATAGGTTATTGTTTATTAGTGTATTACACAGTTGTAATAAAAGAGAGAATAAAAGATATTGTACCGATTATTAGAGGCTCGACATCAACAGATTTAGCTATATTATTTACAGGAATTCCGATAGTAATGATTTTTTTATTAATATTCGCAAAAATTTTTGCCTATATAAATTTTAAGATTATGAGTCGTTTTCAATTAAACTATGACCATTTTATTATTAATATTAAAAATAAGAATATTTCTACATCAACTTTTTTGAGCAGAGTGCAAGTTCCAATGTTTTTATCATTAGCTCTCTCTCTGTTAATAAATAGTAATTCTGTTTTTTGGGGGTTTTTTGGGATAGATCCAATCTCTTCGATTATATTTCTCTCTTTAATTCTGGCACCTTTATCTTTTATTTTAATTCTTCCGATTTGGATTTTTCAAGATTGCGGAATAATAAAATTAAGAAAGAAATCAGATAATCGTGTCCCGCCAAAATTAATTTATTTTGGAAGTTTTCAATATCAATCATATAGAGGTTTTGCCGGGATTACAACACCTATCATGTATTTTCTTACAATATATAGTAATCTTGCAAAATTTAATATAATCGCATTAATTATTTTAATTTACCCGTTAATTTTACCGGGATTTTTTATACCTGCTTTATTAATCTATGATAAAATGATTAATAAATTGAGTGAAAAATTTCCTAAATGGCTCAAGCTACCTGAATTAACAGGAGAAATTATTGAGAACTATATTTTCGATAAATGAATAAAATCTCCTTCAAAACCTCTTTTAAATTATTCCTAATTTCTAAAGAAAAAATCTTTATATTTTCTAAAAGCAATTCTTAAAACTAAAAAAGCATTAGCAATTTTCATTAAATATAAATATCATATTAAAATTTAAAAATGAGCCTTTCAGATCCAAATAAAATCATAGATTTAAGGATTACATATTTTCCTCAGCATTTAATAGTTCCCTCTCAAGAGGGTAATAAAATCTCATTTCAAGCAACGAATTATTCCAATAAGCCAGAAGATTTTCAATTTATAATCAGAGGAGAGAATTTAGATATTAAAGTCCCGGATGAATTACTAAATACAATTCGCTTCAATTCTGGTGAATCTAAACAATTTTCCATTGATATAATTCCTAAAATAGATGGTTCAGGTAAACTGATTTTAACAATTAATTGGATGAAAATAGAACAAGAGATTGTGAAAGTTCAGAAATTAAGAGAAAGTGTACCCGAAAGTAAAATTGATACAATTTTAGGTAAAATTAAAACTTTTTCAGCTTCCGTATCCCAAACTTTTATCGCTGATAATTATATAAATAAATGTTCACCTGAGGACGTTAAAAAATTAGAAGAAGAACTTGAAATTAAAAGAAAAGAATATGCTTCTTTTCAGCTATTAAATCAGGCAAGAACCTCCCAGTCGATGACATTAGGAGATAACTCTCAAGGTGGATTCGTTAATGACGATTCATTCGGGAGCTCTCTAAACTCATTAGACTCTGCCACATCAGATGTAGCACCTTCTATAACCGAAAAAGATATAGATAAAGCAATAAAAAATCTTGCAATGGCATGTTTAGGAATTGGTGATTTTAAAAAAGCTATTCAATTAATTGAAGATTTATCGGACGAGGATGATAAACAAAAATCTAAGACGAATCTAATTAGGGCTTACTCATCAATTAATTTAGATGAAGTTTTAGGATTTATTAATTCATTATCCGAAGGAGATTATAAAAATAATTTATTAAGACAAATTGCATTAGATCTGGTAAATAAAGATCCCGAACGAGCAAGTCGAATTGCTTTATTAATAGAATCGCCAATACAAAAGGATAATTTATTAAAGGAAATTATTTCTTTAGTATTGAATGAAAATCCTCAGATTACACTAAAATTATCACATTTATTGGATGATATCGAATTTAAAATGAATTTACTATTTAATATTGCAAAAAAATTTTATGAAAAAGGTCTTAAACAAGATTTAACTGATTTATTTCAACAGATTTCAGAACAACTTATAAATTCTACCAAATTTGACTTAAAGAAAGATAATTATTTAAATCCTTATTATGAAATGTTAAAGGATGCCTTATATTGCTTAGCAGAAGTTAGCAAGCCAGGATCTAGTGAAAACATTATATTAAGTTTACAGGATAATGAATTAAAAGAAAAGTTAGCTTTAGATTTATTTAATACTCTTTATGAAATGGTTGATGAGGTTCGAACTAAAGTAGTTCCAACCTTAGTCGTTAATCAGTTTTATACACTAAATACATATATTTCAAATATAAATAAAAATATTTTAGATTTCTCTGCAATTGGCGGAAATGTAAGTTCAAATATTTTAAGCGGAGATTTTAATTTCGGGATAATGATAATTTCTTTATTCGGTTATAAAAATTTCGGAATTTTTCCAACACTTGATAGAATTTATATGGATTTCTCATTCAGCGGTGCAAAACCTTTCGGTTATTATATATTTCCATCTAATAATGCTCATGATGAGATTGAAATTGAGATAATCACGGAAACTCTTAAACAATTCTTTAGAGGTTTTTCGGGAATTAAAATGCCTTTAATCATTTTTAATACGGATTTTATTCCGTATCTCGGAAAACCTACGGTTATAATTTCTTCAGATGAGGTTGTTGAAAAAAAATTAGAAACACTTATTTCAGGAAAAATGGCAAATAATGTTGATGTATTAATTGATAATGATTTTTTTGAAGGCGGAAAATCAAATAAAATGCTTAAAGAGATATTTCCTCTTGATAAATGTAAAGTTGTAAATTTAATTTTATCCTATGAATTTCTAAATAACTATAATGAATTTAAAAATTTAATAGAACTTTTAAATCAAAATAATTTTTGAAAATTTAAGATATAAAAATATAAAGAAATAAATATTAATTAAAGGATATTTAATAAGGGACACTACGAATGGCTAAAGATAAGAAAAAGAAAAAGAAAGATAAGAAAAAAAAGGGAGATTATGATATACAATTTGAAAGTAATTTATCTCAAACATTAGGTAGCTCCAGTAATCGGGTTGAGGCAGGCCAATCTACAGTGTCTACATTTGTGCCTCCTGCTGAACCTTCTCAAGAAACGGTTGAACCTCAAGCTACGATTCAGCAAGGAATAACATTAGGTCAAGCTGTTGATAGATCTAACGATAGACTTTTTATTGGTACGGATTATAGGGAAGTTTTCAGTTGGCAATATGAACGTTCTTGGGCAGAGATCCTCTCAGATTTAGAACATTGGCATTATATGCCTTTTACTTTAGGTTTAGAATTAGAATTAATTTTGGCTTATAGTGATGGGTCATACCCTGATGGTACCGAAATGGTTCATACTATGAAAGAGGCAGTAAAGGAAGTAATAAAGATTATGGATAGATATCTTTATGAAGGGATATCTAACTTACCTCCCGTTCCTTCTTATATTGTCCAAAAAGTGCTTGCAAGACCATATTTCAGAGAGGATAAAGAAAAAGGAGGGGTAATGGTAATTCGCTATAAGCTCCCAGAAGAACAAGGGAAAGATTATGTAGATGTAGATAGCTTTGCCCGAGATGGAAATGCTACTGCAGTTACGTATATTTTAGAGTTAGTCACTCCACCTTGTGAATATGTTGAAGAATTAGCTTTTTGGGCCTCAACCTTATTTCAATTAGCGAAAATGACATTACCAAAAGATATTCATATAATAGCAAGCGGAATTAACCCTGCTGCGAAAGAATATATGAGGGGCTTAACACAAGCAACTCATGTTCACATAGGAGGATTTAGGGATGACAGAGAAAAAGCTCAAGTTTATTCTATGATACGAAATTTTATACCCCATTTAATTGCTCTATCGGTAAATTCACCTATTTTTAATAATAAGCCTACTGATACGGTAAAAATAATTAATAATAGAGTTACGGCACCTAATTGTATACGATCATTAAGATTACATTATAACCAAAGTATGCTTTCCAGTAATGAACCAAATACCTTTTTACCTTATCTCACCACAGCAGATCAGAGCGGAGCGGAATTATTTCTAAGGACAATCCAAAAAGCCAGTTTAGAAGATGGGCGTATGCAAGATTTAACACCTTTTTCCCGCCAGACAACAATCGAATTCAGACCAATGGATGCCCAATTATCAATATGTCGGAATATTGGACTTGCAATATTAATCCAGGCCCTCGCCTATAAAGCCCGAAAATTACTTGAACGAGGCACATGGGTTCCTGATGCAGGTTCGGAAACGATATCACGTAATAGAAAAGGTGCATACGAGAGGGGGCTTATTTCTTTATTTAAACCCTATAATTTAGATAGAGCAAGATTAGCTCAATATGATCCCGATTTTGCCGAACAATATTTAGGTCCGGAAAATGCTCCTAATCGATATATGACTCATGCAGTCCAGAGAATGTTCCTTTATCTTAAACCGGAATTACTTGAATTAGATTATTTATATACTCCTTTTCTAAAACCACTTTTAATGAGTGTTTTTGGGGAAATTTCTTATGCACTTGCACCGATGACCGAGGCCGAATATCAGCTTTCATTATATGACTATAAAGTTAAGGCGGGAGAGGAACCAAATGTATTAAGGGATCTAATCTATTTTACTCTGGAATATAGTAAAGATCCAATCAGTCATCCTTTAACAGGAAATTTAACACTTCCAAAAGAATTATATTCCTAATTTTTTATTAATTAATAATTCAATAATATTTTTAGAATAGATATGTTAACTGCTACAATAGAACAAAATGGGAAAGTAAGATTTGAGCATATATTTATAATTGATGCTCATTCTCACTTAGGACATGATGTAGACGAAGCAAATATGATGAATCCTCTTGCTCCGGGAACAGGAACTTTTGATTTTTGGGGAAATGTTCAAGGAAAAATTCAAGCAGATTGGGAAAAAACCGGGGAACAATCCTTTACTACTATAATGGATGGAGTTCAGACAAAAATTTCATGGACATTTACGCCTTATTCATTTACCGATAAGTTATATGGAGCATTGGAGAAATTGGGAAAAAAATTTAGCGACCTAAAAGAAAAAGCAAAATTCTATTCAATGATAGATCAAGGGGTAGTATTCCCATTTCAAGATAAGTTTCGTGATAAACGCCCCGAGGCACTTTACCGAGCCAGTAATATTAATGTTTCTCGCTTTACTACAAGATTTCCGTTTTCAATGAAGCTTATTGGATACGCACGATGCGATCCTATGGAAGGAGAAAAGGCAATTAATGAAGTAAAATACGCCCGGGAAGTCTTAGGGCTAAGAGGATTAAAATTACACCCCCGCTCAGAGGGATGGATTGATAATATAGTCTCCCAAAAGGCCGTTGATGTTTTAATTCAAGCTGCAAAATATTCTATGCCCATTATTTTTGATACCAGAGGTAAAGGCTCAATTCTGGCGATTGGAGAATTAATTAAAACTACCAGAAATCAATTGAAAACCAGTCACCCTAATTTACTTAAACATTTTAAAGTAATTATCGCTCATTTTGCCCAAGGGAATATCGGTGACACCGAGGTTTATAATACAATTGTTCAACCAAATACTTATGGAGATTTGAGTATGCTCCATGGAGAAGGTGCCGCTAATTTTTTTGAAGATTTCAGAAATTGGTTTAAAGCGAATCATAAGGAATCTGTAGATAACCGAACCTGGAGCGAATATCTCTTATTTGCAACAGACTATCCTTATTTCGGGGCGGTACACGCAGAAAAGTTGATGATTTATATAATTAATAAAAGATTCTTCGATTCAGGGGGCACAATTGAAGATACTAAGAATATTTTAGGTTTAAATCAATTAAAATTATTACCGGAATATAATTTACCGCAAAAAAGAAAAAGCGGAAAAATTAGACCAAGTGCTATAATTTCTAATCCAAATTACGCCCAAAATAAGATAAGCAGTTATGATTTAGCCATTAATGGTCTTGCAAAATTATTATCCGATAATAAAGTTGATATAAAAAAATTTTGCTTACAATTTAAGGGAAATTATTATTCTCTCACAAATAATTTACTTTTAACTCTAATTTCCAACAGCAATAAGGAAGAAATTGATGTTTTATTCATGGATCTTGTAAAAGATCGTGTCTCATTAATTGCCCCCCTACAAACTGAGATGGAATGGAAACAATTTGGCTATAAATACTTTAATCCGGAAGATAGAGAGTTTTTTGCATCATTTTTCTCACAATGTTATTCTGTGACTGATGAATCAAAAATAATAGAAATGATTACTCCAATTTTTTCGTAAATATTTCGACAAAATAATATTTTCTAATTTTTATGAAAAATAGATTAAATGTTAAATTTTTAGTATATTTAAATAACTACTTCATTCTCTAAAAA
>CAZVTX010000181.1:0-7604 GCA_964629395.1 uncultured archaeon | reverse complement strand
GCGGCTTGGCCCATGAACTAAAAGTGTTTTCCCAATCGCGCATAATTATCAATTGAGACCATTACGCCTCCACCATATGCGGAATATTCATTGCTTCTAAAATTCCAGAATCCTGGAATACCACCCGAGATGCCAACAACTTCCAAAATCGTGATATTACCTGGATCATCCTCTTTTTGGGGATTATAAAAAGTTAATCTTATTTTTTCTCCAACATCCTCAACACCAATTACAGAAGCAATTGCTTTTGAGATAATACATGTATCATTTCGCTGAAATAATTGCGTAAATGAATAATTAAATCCGCTTCCGCTACTTTTCCAAATTAATAAGTCTTTATCGACAAGTTTTAGAAAATCTCTATCAATTCCGATAAATCCCGCTTGAGTTTCATCATGTCCTACAATGTCGCCAACAACCGTTTGAGGTTCTTCAGCCCACCTTGTTTGATAATATTCAAATAGGCTCATCATCTGGGATTGTGCATTATCTTCTTCAAATCCTATACCTCCTTCACTAAAATCCATGGCGACAGATAATGCTGCTTGAATATCAAATGTATTATGTAATGCATATGCAACTTGATCAATTCCTTCCAGTGTTTTTAGATCATCAACCATATCTAATGTAACTGCATTTTCTTCGGGATCTATTCCCTGGTTTACAATTACCAAATCAGCACCATATTGAAACTTTAAATTTAAAGCAAAATTATCGGATTCCATCTCATTAATACTGGTAATAAAAAATATAAAAGAAAATGAAATTGCAAACATTACAACCGTACTGGTATTCCTGCGTCTATATCTTTTAAGGGAAAGTCCGATAATATGATAATATCTTTTTATTGCAGGTCTAATAGTTCCTAAGAATAATTTCTGAACTAACGGAATGACTCCAACGGAAGCAAATACTAAACCTATAAGAATTGCCGCAAGTAGACCTACGAAAATGGATACAATTAACATTGTATCTCCCGTTACCAAAATTCTGGGAAGCAATACAAAAATAATCATTCCAACCGTAGCTATTGAAATTCCAACAAGGAAGCTTTTTACATTCATGCTTCCTTCTTTGGCAACTTCCCAGCCCTCTTCCTTAGTTTGAAATGGTGTAATTGATTTAATTATATCAACCTTTGCGGCTCTTAATGCGGGTAAGAGTGAAACCACAAAAGAAACCCCAATTCCGATAATTAATGCTATTAAGACGGTTTGAAGGTGGATTACAAATTCTACCTTCTCAAATTCAATATTATATAATGAGGCAAAAATAGTTCTTGCAATCGGAGGAGTTGCAAAATATCCAATTATAAAACCAATTACTGAGCCAAAAACACCCAATAAGATTCCTTCAAAAACAACTATTTTTAAAGGATAAGTTTTTCTTCCTCCTACTACACGACAAATCCCAAATTCTCTAACCCTCTCTTCTGCGGAAGTAGTTAAAATTGAATTAATTAAAATACCTGTAATAAGCATAGAGAGTAATGTAATAAACCAAAATATTATTGTAGTGCCCATCAATAAATATTCAGCACCTTCTAACTGTTCTAATTTCGGTAAATAGACAGAATACTCATTCAGGTCTAACCTCTCTTGAATTCTCGTTCCAATCTCTCTTAATCTCCTTGTAGTCGCACGGATATTACTTGCATCATATACTTCATTCGGATTATCAATTACTCCATAAACAAAATTAATCTGCCCCTCCCTATGTAAAAATTCTTGGGCAAATTCTATATTTACAATAATTAATGCATTTTCAAAATCCATAAATTTTAAATCTTGGACACATATTTCAATTACTTTTACATCAGCAGTATATTGTTGATATTGGAGGTGAATAATATCTCCTTTTGTAACATTTAATAATTTTGCAACATTCCAGAGAATTACACATTCACCATATGCGGGTTCACCCTCATAAACTTCTCCAGTCTCATTTCCGGTATCATCCACAATTAATAAATCACCCATTCTTCCACTTTCTGCTTCCGCCTTAAAATCAATGCCATACATTTCTAATGATCCATTCTTAGTAGTTTTATCAGAGGACGTTTTAACAAGCATCATTATCCTCGGGAAAAATTGTTCCACACCTTCTATATTTTGCAATTTCTCATCTATAATACTCTCATCAAAAAATGGATCAAATGTAATATCGGTCTTAATAGTTTTAGTTATCATAATATCAGCTTGTCCTGTCGTTGTAGTTATCATTTTAACATAATTATAACTCATAGTATCATTTAACATCCCAACAGCGGTAAGTAAAAATAAAGATATTGCTATTCCTGAAATTCCGAAAAAAGTTTTTGCTTTATCCCTCCTCATGTCCAGTAGGGAATGCTTTACAAATAGTAAATTTATTCTTGAACTAAGCCTATAAAAAAAATCCCTTATTTTTTCACCAAGTCCCATTTTTATCACTCTCATTACTCATTAAATTTCATTTTTTAATCAACTAAACTGATTTTTGAACTATCTTTTTTTGGTTTAAATTCACGTAAAATTAATCCCTTACTCTCTAAAATTTCCTCAACTTCCTCTCTTTCTCTGCGTATTAATCTTACACTCCTATTTTTATTAAGTTCTTTTACCTTTCTAAACCTTTTTAACGGCCCCTCCGTAGCTTGATATTTATCAAAGGTGCTGCATTTTGGACAATAATAATTTTCAGAAGGTTCTTCAAAATAGAACCATTTATGACAGCTAATACAGTTATATGCAACATAAATTTTATCATGATCGCAAACGGGACACATAATATCAAAATGATCCGAAACAAACCAGGATTTGCAAAATTTACAATGTAATACAAGTGGACGTTTAAGCTCCTCATCAAGTGGAAGTTCTTGGATGTATTTTATTGCTTGCTCCCTATCGATTTCTTTTAATCTAACTTTTTCAGCTCTGGTATTTCTAATATTTTCAATCCAAACTTTACCCTTTCTCTCCATTAGAATAAATAATACTAAACCGATAATTATAGTAGCTAAAATAAATATAATCCAAGGCAACCATTTATTCCATGCAATATATCCGTTATCAATTTCAACAACTATAGAGGCTTCGGCACGATTTCCCTCCTCATCAAAAGCCACAATTTTTAATTCATATAAACCATCATCATATAAAGTTGTATCCCAATCAAAAATTAATTCATTGGTATCATTATTATAGCTAAATGCTTCATTATCAAGAGCTTCATCATTAATATAAATTTGAATCCGTCCAATATCAAGTTTTATATCATCGGTAATGGTCGCCTTAACCTCGACATTTGAAGATATTGTTTCTTTATCATCAGGCGATAAAATATTAATTACGGGAGCTATAAAATCCGTATTGGGATCATATCCTAAATAAATATTATATAAGAACCAACCGAGGCCAAAACCAGTAGTTTGACTATTAGATCGTAATCTAAATCTTATCATCACAACCTCATTTCGATATTCCGTTAAATCGATTACGGCATGACCAGCGAATCCTGTAGGTTGATCTTGAGTAGGCTTATATTCGACTAATTTATCCCAGGAATCGCCATAATCCGTTGAAATATAAACATCACAATAATCTGGTGTCCCATAGTATAACGGTGGCACTTCTGGCTGAAGGGATATATTATAATTATACATTAAATAAAGATCATACTCCTCTTTTAAATATACGGGACGGGTTATTAATTCTGCATTCCAATTTGTACCATAACCTTGATTGTTCTGACCAATGCTAACTTGTCCTATGCCGCAATATAACATATCTTCACCTCGAAATGTGATCGGATGCCATGTATTATCTCCAGCCAACCACGCAGTTGATTCTTCTGGAGTAGGTGTCCCTGCAACATAATAATCGCTTAGATCTGAATCCGTAAAATTATAACCTATGAATTTTCCGCTCTTATAAACATTAAAATCCCTAGGTTCTGGATTCGAAAATGTTATCATATCATCATTTTCATTGATCCACTCTGTTTTTACAACATATTTACCATCGGAAGCAACAAATCTATAAGTTCGGTTCATATCACCGATAATTAATTTTTTACTGAATTGAATACCCGTATCTCCTAAATCCGTGGAGTTTGCCCACCAATCGCCGTATAAGTTTAAAAGGTCATAATATTTGCCGTTATCAATTTCAATACGAATATACTCCGGATAATTATTATCCGCATCATAATAATTACAGTAAAACTGAAATTGCTCATATTTATTGCCTTCAGTAGGAGTAACTGAAGATGGTACTGTATAAATGACGGGTTTATTATTATTAGTATAATTCTCAATTGCAAAATAATCAAGCATAAACCCTCTGTTTTTTATAGGATCCCATATTGCATTTAAATTTGTATCTATTTTAAATTGGATATAAGATCCTTTATATTGTGTAAGATTAATTTGTTCTAAATACCATTCTTGTTCCATATTAGTATAAGTTTTTAAAGTTGTCCAGCCTGACCAATTTACGTTAATCTGTAAATATACATAATCTAAAGAATTTATACTCACACGAATTCCGAATTTTGCAATCGGAATAAAATTCTCTCCTAAACCTGTTAGGTTTAATAATGGAGTAGTTATAGAACCATTAGGATATTGACCAGTAGCAGGATTTACTGGCTGATAAGTATAATCTGTTCCTGCAACATAAGGTTGTCTTCCAAAATATAATGTTCGCCAAAAACCAAGGGGATATAAACGTGATCTATCATCATAAAGGTTTGATTGAGTTATTATATCCCATCCCGTATCAGTTTGAGGAATTTTCCAACCATCAGATCTTAATTGGTTTAAACTACTATAATCATTAAATTTATACCAGATTGGAACCTTTTTACTTCCCGTTGGATATTCTATTTTTATTTTAAATGTACCAGATTTAACTTTATGTAAACCATCACTGGCAACGAAATAATAATTATAAGTATTAGCCTCTTTAAATTGAATACGTTCCGTTGAAAATAATGCACCATCGGTATAATTATTATCTAAAGGATTTACCTGAGTCATTGTGTAATTTTGTAATCCTATGATACATAAATAAATTTCTTGCGGAGGAACATTTGTCGTATCATTATCCCAATATTCGATATAGAAAGTGTATTGATCTATTGTATAATTCTTATCAGGATTATTTCCTAAGGATTCTTGATAGCTAATAACAGTAGTATTTTTCGTAGAACCTTGGGTTAAGGGAGGACCTATTTCAGGAATTTTAAGCTCAGGCACATAATTATTTTCAATGGAGCTAATATTCAGATAAAAAGTTCCATTTCCGCTAATTGCCTTCACAATAATTATGCATTCGGTTTGGTCTTTAGTTGGTGTGAAATAAAAATTATTAAAATCACCGTAAGCCTTTCTTGATGACGCTAAAAGGATAGGTTCACCGTATTGATCTGATTTATTGGAAAAAATAAAAACATCAAAATCAGCACCCGACTCCTTATAGGTTAAACTAATGTTATATTGGATATTTGCCGTAAAATTAATTCTCCTTGCAAAAACATGTTTACCTAATGGATTTTGTTTAGAACTAATTAATGTATCATTAACCTGAACGCCTACATTCATTCTCTTAGTCAATGCATCAATTGCTGCTTGAATATTTAGCCGACCATAACCTTCATGGACATCTTTTAAACCTGCTGTAAGAGGCTGATAATATGATGTTGGAGAATAATTACTTTCATCTATATCTGTAAGAGGATCATCTTCCCTATCTAAATTAGTTTCGGATGCCGTCATTAATAACGTTGCTTTTAATATTTTAGCCCATTTACTTACGTTAAGGTTGTTCCAAGCATTCCAAGTACCCCATTTTGCATCTATTAAAATATTAATTGCAGCTGAAACGATAGCTGTCGCAATTGAAGTACCATAGCTACCGGTAAGAGTATTATTTAACTTATTACCAATTGCGCTTACAATTGATCGATGACCCTCAATTTTGCTCCCTCCAGGAGCGACAATGTCAGGTTTAATATAGTCCCCAAAATCAACACCCATACTACTATAAGAAGCAATTTGATCTATATCATTAATGGCGCCAACCACAATTGCATTTCTATTTTGAGCAATTTTATTTAAGGGGTGAACTCCATTTTGATATTCTACACCGTAATTTCCGGCAGCAATTACTACTATAATACCATTTTCTATAGTTTCATTAATAGCTTTACCAATTGTTTTTACACTTTCACCGAGAGTTGCAAAGCTTAAGCAAGCACTTATAATGTGGTATTTAGTACGATTATGAATGATATCTCCTAATGCTGTAATCACATCAGAAATATATCCTAATCCGGATTGATTAAGAATTTTGTATGAGACGATTTTAGTCCCATTTGCGATTCCGGTAAAATATGTATAATTTTTAATATAATATTCCGATAAATAAGAAACATTTATATTAAAAGAGAATACGGGATCGGTTAATTCTTGATATAGATAAGTAAGATAAACATCATAAATTCCGTATCCGCTAATAGATACATTTTGCTTTAAATTATATATTACATTAGTTGTCTGATTAGCAGTAATGTTAACTAATGTAGAATTTCTATAAAGTTTAATCCAGAAGCCTTTAATTCCAGATTTATGCATACGCCAAATGGAACTAATATTAATTTGCTTTGAATTATCGGAAATATTAAAGGTAAATAATTTAATTGTATAATTTTTAGTAGTATCATATTCATTAAATAGATCAAAATGGGAATAATTCCCCGAAATAAAAATTTTAACGGGTTTACTTGAGTTATATTGAAGTTTTCCTGTTCCACCTATAATAGCTGAGATATAAGTTCCATGTCCATTATCATCTATGAGATTCACATTATTATTAACTAAATCCTTCCATCCAACAATATTTCCTTTTAAGTCAGAATTATTATATCCTGAGGGAAAAAAATCATGATTTGGATTAATCCCCGTATCTAAAACAGCAATAGAGCTATTTGTATTACCTTTAAATCCATTTGAATACCAAGTTGAATTTACGGACTGAACTTGAAGTGCAGCATAATTCATTTGGGCTTCTATAATTTCATCATCCTCTATGTAGGCATTCGGACAATTATTTTTAAAATTTGTAAAATTTACCTCAGGGATAGACCCCGCAAAGCCGGAAAATGAGGAAAATGTATTATTCCATTCATTGGTGATTATACCGCCATAATTAGTAAAATTGGTTTTTATTTCCCCATTAAATGAAGAGGTATTAAATGATACTATAATATATTTCAAATTATCATCTGAAGTTTTTAACTCATCAGTTTGAAATTGTTCTTTTGAGTTAGTATTAAATTTGATTATATAATGATTATTAATAATAAAAGAATTCATGATTAAGCTTAGTTGTGAGAAAAATATAATTCCTAAAAAAACTATACTCATTCTTTTTCTATTCATTTGGAATCCCCTTGATTTTCTTCTATTTTAGATAAAATAATATCTATTATCTGAGCTTTTCTTAAACCAGAACGTAATTTTATATCTTTATCTTTGGCAATTTCTAATAATTGTTTTACCGTCTTTTTAGATAAATCTTCTTTAGTTTATAATTTTTTATTATTTGACATTGATAATTTTT
>CAZVTX010000180.1:0-7630 GCA_964629395.1 uncultured archaeon | reverse complement strand
AAATTTTTATTAATCTACGTGATAATTCCGAAGAAAATATAAAAAAGGTAAAAGATGAGATTAGAACTTTATATAAAGGACGTAATTTCATCATAGATGATGCAATATCTAAAATTAATTATATCGAAGAAGAGAATGCCAGACAAAATGCTCTTATGGAGATAATATTGATGTTTACGGTTATAATTTGCATTTTCGGGTTGATTAGCTCTATGTATGCTGTTATGCTTGAGAGAAAATTTGAAATTGGAATTTTAAGAAGCATGGGACTTAAATCACGTAATATCCGAAATATGTTTCTTACTGAAAGTTTAATCATAATGCTTTCCGCCGGCATAATGGGAACAATTATAGGATCGTTCTGTGCATATCTTATGCAAACCAATTTAGGATTAATAACTGAAATGCCTGTAATCTTTGACATTCCGATGGATACACTTATTAGAGTATTCGTTATTTCGGTTTCCGTTGGAGTCATTGGTATGTATGTGATATTATGGAGATTTTCGCGTTTAAATATAATGGAGATATTTCGGCAAAGCTTTTAATTTTTTATTATTTTCTTTTTTCTATAATGATTAATTGAGAGATCTTTTAATGCCTATAAAATTTAATAAGAAATTTTTGAAGGAATTTTCAAAAGAAAACCTTTCTGAGATTTTAAAATATAGAAAAATCTCACTTTATTTATCCATTGTAGGCATATTTTTAAATATTTATATTTATTTTGCGGTTACTTTCTTAGGATTTATATATTGGGGACCTGAGGGTTATTACTATAATTATATGACAAGGTTAGAATTCATAAATCAGAGTTATTATTTATCGTGGTTATGTATAATATTTGCTTCTTTTTGTATACTATTAAATGTTATTTTAATATCAACAATAATTAATCCTCACTTTACTATATTAAAAAACAGAAAAGTAAATCAAATCTCTAATTTGGATGAAAAAATCCACGATTTCAAAAAATTAATTAATTATAGGATAATTGGTTTGATTTCTCTGATATTCGTTATTTTATTAGAACTTAATTATTATCCGAGGAATACTCAACTTTTTTATCCTTTTATTACCTGTAATCCTGATTCGGGAATATGTCTTATTTCTGGTTTGGTATTTTTCTCCTATATTATCTCAATGACGATTCTACTTCTGTTAATTTTTGGATTTTATCTTTCTGTTTTATTAATTGATTATAAAGAGATCTCGGTCTTAAATATGTTATTAGGTAAAAAAAAAGAGAATTTAAAGAAATTAGAAAAGAAAAAAGAAAAAATGCACTATAAAATGTTAAGTATTGAAGAAAAAAGACAATTGAAATTGGAAAAATTAAGAAAAAGATATGAACAAGCTAAATTAAAAAAAAGAGAAAAAATTAAAAGGAAATTTGATGAATTACTGAAAAAAGAGCAATTCGGTAAAAAAGGTCTTAAAACACTTAAAAAACAAGAAAAAATTCCAATAAAAGAAATAAAAAAGAAAAAGAAAAAGGATGAGTTTGATTTTACATGAATGAAGAAAATTATGATTTTATAATAATTGGGGCAGGGATATGCGGATTAAGCTTAGCGGGGTTATTAATTAGAGATGGGTATAAAGTATTAATTCTTGAAAAATTAAAAAACCTCGGCGGTAGAGCAAAAGTTGTAGAAAAAAATGGATTTACATTAGATTATGGGATACATACTGTCAGATTCGGAAAAAAGAGTTCATTAGCAAAAACACTTAATAAAATTAGAAATATAAACATTCCACCTATTAAATATGTGGAACTTGGAACATCTTATTTTTATTTAGAGAGTGAAAGAGATTCTCATTGGGAGATAATGCCGACTGGTTTATCGGGAATTACTAAAGGCAAATATTTTAGCATCTCAAATATCAAAAAAGTCATGTTTAAGCTTATGGTTGCCAGGGGAAAGAAATATCTTAATGTCTCCGTAAAAGAATGGGAGGAAAAACAAGATTTCAATATTGAAGGGAAGACATATCTTAAATTAATTACGGGTTCAATGCAAGTATGTCCTTTTTTAGAGAGAGCTTCTGTTGGAGAATTAATGAGAAATTTAAAGGAAGTCGTAAAAAAGAGAATTTCGGTAACTTATCCTATAGGGGGTTGGAAATTAATTTTTGAACAATTAATAAGCTGTATAAATAAAGAAAGGGGCAAAATATTAACAGACTGCGAAGTAAAAGAGATATTAATTGAGAATAATGAGGCAAAACTGGTCAAAACTGAAAAAGGTGATTTTAAGGCTAAAATGATTGTAATAGCAGTACCGGTTCAAAATATTTTTAGTTTTCTTGATGAAAATAAAATTAATCATGATTTTGTGGAATTATGTAAAAATTTAAGACCGACAGCGGGCTTATCACTTGATATTTGTCTACAAAAGAAAATTTCTGATGAGACAGGTTTATTTTATTTCGATAACCCTATTGCTTTTGGCTTTTTTACATCAAACATCGATAAAGCAAGTGCGCCAGATGGTAAACAGCTTTTTACTATTTGTTCACCCTGTAATATTGAAGATTTAGAGAATGATAGTTTCAGGAAAAATCTACTTAATACTATTAAAGAGAAGTTATTTAAGGGTTTTCCCGAAATGGAGGAAAATATCGAATTTGAGAGACCTCTATTTACTATATTTGATGGTGTTGAAGTAAATACAGAACAATATAAAGAAAAAAGACCTGGTTTTAAGGTTCCGGGATGTAAGAATCTTTATCTTGTTGGTGATTCCTTGGCATCTTCGGGCGCTGGTGGTGATATTGGTCATAACTCCGTTTGGGACTGCTATAATTTAATAAAGAGGGATTTAAAGCGATGATAAGAATTAATAATTATTTTTCAGGAATTCAATAAATTTCTTTAATGCTTTACCTCTATGGGAGATCTCATTTTTTTCTTTAATTGTTAATTCCCCAAAAGTTTTATTTGGGACGGAATTTGGTATGAAAATAGGGTCAAATCCGAATCCATATTTTCCTCTCTTTGAATTAGATACTTTTCCATCAATCCTTCCATCAAAAGTATAGATATTATCATCTTTTTCATTGTAAAATGCAATTACCGCCTCAAAATGGGCTTTTGAACTTGAAAAATCATCAATTAGCCTAAGAATACCTTCATTCCCTATTGTCTTAAAAACATATGAGGAATAAACTCCGGGAAAACCTTTTAAAGGAATATCAACGAAAAATCCCGCATCCTCTACGAAAAATGATCCGTTGACCTTATCCATTATACTTTTTAATTTGAATTTCGCAATATCCTCCAATCTCTCTGCTTGACATTCAATGGGGTGAAGGTCTAATTGTTCCAATTTTAAATTTATATTATTTTTTTTAAAAATTTCTTTAACTTCATTAAATTTATTTTGATTTCCCGTTATAAAAAATAAACTCATATATTAAATAATGAACTAACTTTTATTTAGATCTTTAACGAATTATGATTGGATTAAAAGATATTATGTGAGGAAAAATTGACAGAAAATTATAAGTATATCGTAATAGGAGGCGGAATCGCCGGTTTACATATTGGTGCATTATTATCGCAACATGGAAAAACATTAATCCTTGAAAAGGCGAAAGAATTAGGAGGCAGAGCAAGAGTTGTTGATATTGATAAATTTAAACTTGATTTCGGCGCTCATCCTATAAGATTTGGTCCTAATAGTGCATTGGGACAATCTTTAAAGGAGATTGGAAAACCTATTGATTTTATAAAACCGGGAAATTTTTGGTGCTTTTTAAAAGATGGAACAAGGACTATTTTTCCTGCAGGAGGTATTTCTCAAATTAGAAAGAGCTCCATGGTTCCTTTCATGAAAACATTAAAATTAATGATAAAAATTAAGAAAAAAATGACTATCAAAGATTTTGAAGCCTTATATGGCACTTCACTGGAAGAATGGATGGAAGAAGAAAATTTAATACCCGAATTAAGGAGATATTTAATAATAACGAGTTCGGGCGTTCAAGTAAATCCTTTTCCTGAAAGATCTTCTGCTGGCGAGTTATTACATAATATTAGGCGTATACTTGAAAAGGGAAGCATTCAATACCCTAAGGGAGGATGGGGTGAGATTTTTCGAAGATTCAAGGAGAAAATCTCTGAAAATGGTGAAATTATGACTAATGCAGAAGTATCTGAAATTATAATTGAGAATAATCGGGCTATAGGTGTGAAATTAGAAGATAAAATCATTTATGGAAATAATATTATATCAACCATCCCCGTTCAACAACTTTTTACTATTTTAGATGAGAATCTCTGCGAGAAAACTTTTGTCGAAAAATGCAAGACATTGCGTCCTACGGCGGGAATTGCGATAGATTTTTGTCTTTCTAAACCAATAATAGATATAGATTTTTGGTTTTATGAGGTGCCTTTAGCTTTTGGATTTGTTCCTTCTAATCTTTCACCAGAGGTTGCTCCCGAAGGAAAACAGATAATTAATTTTTTTATGGCTACCAATGTTGAAGATATTAAAAATAAAAATAAAGCGGATGAGTTATATCATAAATTTAGGGACATAATTCTCCAATCAATTCCCGAATTAGGGGATGAAAAAGTGGTCTTACAAGAAAGACCGTTATTCTTAGAAATGGTTGATGGAGTTGAAGTTAATATTTACCAGCATAGATTTAAGAGACCAGGAAATACAATTGAAGGTATTGAAAATTTATGGCTTACAGGAGACTCATGCGGGGGAGAAGGTGCTGGTGGAGATGTAGGCCATACGAGTGTAAGGGAATGCTATTTAAAGATTTTAAATAAAAAATAATCGTATAATTTTTATTTTTAAAAAATTTCAAAAATTTTATTTTACTTGCTTCTTTATCATAATTTAATTGAATAATAATAATGAGATAGTTTTAGTCGGATGGCTCGATTACATTCTCGAAAAAAAGGAAAATCTGGTTCAACTAGACCTTCAAGATTAGAAAAACCACCATGGGTGGAATATACTGCCGAAGAGGTTGAGGATTTAGTAGTAAAACTTGCAAGAAAGGGTTATTCTAAATCAATGATTGGAATAATCCTAAGGGATTCCTATGGAATTCCGTTAGTAAAGGTGGTAACCGGTAAAAAAATCAAACAAATTTTAGAAGAGCACGAAATAACTTCGGCATTACCCGAAGATTTAACTAATTTAGTTAAAAAAGCACTTAAGATCCGTAAGCATTTAGAGAATAACCATAAAGATTTACATAGTAAGAAAGGTCTTCAACGCACTGAAGCAAAAATTTACCGATTAATTAGGTATTATAAAAAGAAAGGCGTATTAGATCCGGATTTCAAATACGATCCTGATAAAATAAGGACCTTAGTTGCAAGATAATTTTAATTTAAGGAGTTTATTATTATGAGTGCAAAAGGAAAAAGAAAAAGAAAGCCAAAACTAAAAAAAGTATCCTATAAAGATAAAATCTGGTTTGAAGTTATAGCCCCAAAAATTTTTAATTATAAAGAGATCGGTGAAATTATAGGATTAGAAACTAATGTTGTTGGAAGGGTTGTTGAAGCTTTATTATATGATTTTACGGGAGATTTTAATGATATCAATTTAAAACTTAGATTTAAAATTATAGATGTAAATCCTGAGGCACGCAAGTGTAATTCTATTTTCTTTGGACATCAATATACAAATGATTATATTAGGGCATTAGTCGGCAGAGGTATGACAAAAATTCAAACAATTGAGAATTATACAACTAAAGACGGTTATGTTTTTCGATTAACAACTGTTTGCGTAACTATTAAAAGAGCCAGAAGTTCTCAACAAATAGTTATCAGAAAAATAATGCGTGAAATTCTTAAAGAATTTGCTCAAATGTATAATCATGAAAAATTCGTTAAAGGAATGATTTCGGGAGAATTCCAAAACCAAATCGCACGTGTGGCAAAAACCATTTATCCTCTCTCAAGCTGTGTTATTATAAAAAGTAAATTAATTAGTATTCCCGAAGGAGGCGAAGATAAAGAAGTTCCTGATGATGAATTTGAAATAGTTGAAATAGACGTCCAACGCACCAGAAAGTCCGAAATTAGAAGAGCTGAAAGGATAAATGTAAAAAAGATTGCACAATCCAAAAAACAGGTAGCTAAAAAGGAGACGACTACCGAAACAAAAGAAAATGAAACCGAAGATAAAAATGAATCTAAAGCTGAAAATGAGAACAAAGAAGATGAAGAAAAGAAAGAAGAGTAATTTATTTAACTTATTAATTAATTAGTTTCTAAATCTTCATTTTTAGATTTCATTTTACTTATTTCTTTACCATCCAAATAGTATAATGTATTTGGAGCAATATCTTCATTAACTAATGTATGTGCACCAATTTTAACATTTTCTCCAATTATTTTACCGCACATTATGCTTGTATTAATTCCGGTTTTTACATTTGGACCGATAATTGCCCCTAATTTTCGTCTCTTTGTATCAATAGGAGATCCTTTAATTGTCATTTTAATATTTTTATCATCAAGTCTTAAATTGGCTATTTTAGTCCCAGCACCTAAATTTACACCTTCGCAAATTATAGAATCGCCCACATAATTAAAGTGCGGTATATTTGTATTTGATAATATAATTGAGTTTTTAATTTCAGAAATACCAATATGACATTTATTTTGGATTGATGTATTTGGTCGAATAAATGCGTTCGGCCCGATAAGGTTATCAAAACCGATATAACAAGGCCCTATTATATAAGACCCGGATCGAACGATTGTATTTTTACCTATATATACGTTTCCTTCAATAGTTACATTCTTTTCAATTTTTCCTTCTATTTTTCTTTCTATTTTTCCTAAAAGATAACCATTTGCTTCTAATAGTTGCCATGGTAATCCGATATCGCTCCAGAATAGATTCTTTATTATATAACCGGCAATTTTACCCCCCAATTCGTTAATTAGGATTTCCATCGAGTCGGTAAATTCATATTCACCCCTTACGGATTTTTGAGTTAATTCGATTGCTTTAAAAATTTTTGAATTAAAAATATAGACTCCTGCATTAGCTAAATTCCCTAAATTTAATTCGGGAGGGGGCTTTTCTGTAATTTTCTCAACGAAACCATCATTATTAAGTGTTATTATACCGTATGCATGTGGATTTTCTACTTCTTTTAAGGAGATCACTCCATCAACAGGAGTTTCATTAAATTTTTTTATTATATCGGAAAAGATTTTGTTATCAATTAATAAATCTCCATACATTAATAGGAATGGGTCATTATTTACAAAATCCCTGGCATAATTTGTTGCATGAGCTGTTCCCAAATATTCTTTTTGTACAGCATATTCAATTTCTAAACCTAAATCTTTACCATCTTTAAAGTAATTCTGAATTACATCTTTTCTATATCCTACGATTAATAAGATTTTTTTAATCCCTGCTTTCTTTAATCCATTGATCGTGTGCTCTAAAAGGGGTTTTCCCGCAATCGGAATCATGGGTTTTGGACGCGTTGAAGTTATAGGCTTTAGGCGATTACCTTCTCCAGCTGCCAGAATTACTGCTTTCATAATACATTAAAAGAATTAGTTAATTAAAAGCCTTCTTGATAAAATTCAAAAATCTTATCATTTAAATATCGATATTTTTTT
>CAZVTX010000179.1:0-7648 GCA_964629395.1 uncultured archaeon | reverse complement strand
CCAATTCCTGGATTGCCGACATTCTATTTTCTGATGATTGTAGGTGCGATATTGGCAGTTGTCATAAGTTTGGTATCATACAATCTGATCCAGAAAGCAAGAATTCCAAAATTCATTAAGAAAGTGAGGGAAATGAAGACGGCAATCAGTAAAAGAAAATCAATTTCCGAATCCCTCCTTTATCCGTCAAAAGAAGAGATGATGGTAAAGAAATTCGGTGAATTATGGGAGGAATTAGATCTTTCATTAGAGGATATTTTGGGTATAGGTGCTACTAAAGGTAAGCCAATTAAATCAATCTCAAAAACAGAAGAAGGAGGTGCTATTGAGTAATGCCCGTAGGATTAGTTGTAATGAGATGGGATGAGCGTGTAGGCACCGAGATTCTTGCGAAATATCCGGAAGAAGTAACGATTACAGATAAAACTCTTATGCAGGTTTACAGTACTCATGAGTATAGCGGCGAATCCGGTATGATAAGTTTAATGGTCGGTTCACTGAACATTGCTTCCTACTATACGGGGCCCGAGAAAGGATATTATATCCTATTGCTTTTAAACATTGACGAAGATCCCGATGCTTACGAGGGGGGTATGGCAGATATTTCGAGGATAATTCTCCAGAATTTAGAAGATGATAAATATTTGGAAATGATACCTTCCCTATTCCAGCGGATTTCGGTTTATCCTACGCTAAACGATGAGCAGAGGCTTGCATTGACGTATCAGGATGAGATAAAGAGGATGATAATTAACCGATTAAGGGAAGAAGGCGTGGTTTCTAAATCCGAGTTGATGGTCTGGCTCAAGGATAAATACAGACAGGGATTTGTAGATCTTGATTCGGTATTAATCGAGCTGATTAAGCGCGAGATCATTAAGGAAGCTTCCGTTAAGGGTATGCCTTCCGAATTAATCTTCCTTACTAATGATATCATGGCTTTACGGATTCCTCCTATTAACCTACTCAGAGATCCGCAAGATAAGGGACTTCCTGCGAGCCAAGTAGAAAATTATAAAACTGAGGTAAAGAAATTTTTTCAGACCTATCGTCCTTCCGAGGCGGATAATCTTAGAATAATTGACGCAATGATAAACCCTCAAGTTTATGAGACTCTAAAATTGCTTAGGACTGCTATTGTAACGAGAAATGACCTTGAGAAGCTTAAAAAAAAAGGCGTAGAGGATATTGACGATGTTTTAAAGACATTATGGGATACCCAAATGGTTCAGGTATTTCAGGATGAGAGAAATATTGAGTATTATGCCCTTATTTCTGACTTTTATCTCGATTTAGTCTTTCCGAAATATATGTTAAACGTCATTAAAGCAGAATATGACCAGAAATCTAAGGCTGATCAGGTATTACTTGAATACTTAAATGTCCTTGAAGATACCTACACAGCTTTAAAAAAACCGATAAAATCTGAGGAATAATCAAAAAATTATAAAAATCAAAATTTAATTTTATTATTTTTTTAATTAATAGAAATAGAATTCGTCTTTTTTGTTTTTAATCTTAAAATGAAAATCTTTCTCATCAATTTTATCCGCTATTCTATTTTTACTTATATCCAGAAATTTTAAATTATCAAGCTTTTTTAAATAATCCAAATTCTCTATATCATCTATTAAATTATTGGCAATATATAAATGAGTCAAATTTTTCAAATCTTCTAATTCTTTTAAGCTCTTTATTTGATTATTTGATAAATAAAGGTGTTTTAATGCTTTTAAATTTCTTAATCCAGTAATTTCTTTAAGAGATTTTATATTATTTTTAAATTCTGCCTTCCAACCTCTCACTTCAAATTCTATATCTGATAAATCTAACGTTTTTACTAAAGCATTCTCTAATTCATAATAAACACTATAAAATTTTCTTTTAAGTGCAACAATTGTATAAAAATTTATAATTATATCTCCAAGTTCCTTATGTGAAAAATCATTAATATTGCGATTTTTCAGAAGATTTTTAATATCTTTTCGAAAAGCTTTATTAGTCGTGTTTTTATCTTCAAAAAGAAATTCCTTTTTTGTAATTTTTATTAGCTCTTCTTGTAATATTTTTTTTGATTTATCATTATTTAATGAGATTAAAGCTTCTAAAATTGATACGATACAATTATAATCACATTCATTATTTAATGCCCATTTAATTAAGGAATACGCTCTTTCGCCAAAAAATTTTACCACATAATTTATTGCAATACTTCTTACTTGCCATGAACTGTCAGAGACAATTAAATTTTCTAAAAAGTAATAAAATTTATCATTTATCTCCTGAATCTTAGCTAATTCTTCTATACATTTTAACCTAATGTCATCAATATCGCAATTTTCGGCTAAATCAACTAAAAGAGAAATATATGATCCTTTATCAATGTATCCATTTCTATAATCTGCGAATATTTTTTCAGCAGAAATTTCCATAATTGTTTTTTAGGTTTTATATAATTATCAATTTGTTTAGATAATTATAAAAATAATAGAATCAAAAAAAAATTTTAGATAATTCATGTTAATATTTAACTAAATATTGGCAGTTCAGAGGTAATTGTGAGAACGTTTTGATATCTCTACCAAATTTACCTATCGTATTTTCAATCACAATATACTCTAAATTAGGTATTATTTTTTCATCCATAGTCTGACCAAAGCCCTTTAATGCTACGTCTATCATGACCGCTATTTGATTTCCTAAGGTATTTTCTGTTTTTAAAGTTATTGCTCCATAAAATTCCTGGCACTCCGTATATCCTGTATTATGCACACATGTATAAGGTTTTAGCTTTTCTAAATTTACCGAAATTCCAAATTTTTTAGATATATCCCCCGATTTTTCTTTATAAAATTCATTTACCGCAATTTCGATTTCTTTTCCAGGTAAATCTTTTTTTGCAACATCTACAAATTTAAAAAAAGCTACTTTATAGGCTTCTTCTATGAATTCAAACCAAAATCTTTGTTCTTCAGTCAGCTTATCAGGAGAACTTACAACTACTACTGATCTTCTCACGCATGCATTTAATCCATCCCTCTTTGGCGCAACTCCTAAATGAACAAAATCACCCTCTTGAATCTCACGATTTAGAGCAGGTCCAATTAAAGTCCTATTTGCTGTATTTGCACCTACCATAACTTTAAATCCATCATCTTCAGCGCCTAATTCTCTTGCAACAAAGTATCCCCATGCCGCCACTTCTGTCTCTAACATTCCTGGTTTAATCACGCTAATCATAGCTTCCATCATAGCATCCGCAATTATACTGGCTTGCTCAATTAATTTCATTTCTATATCCGATTTTTCATATTTAATTTTGCAATATAATTCATGTGCATCAATAACTTTCTCGGAACCAAATATGTTATATAAATATTCAATTATAGAGGCAGGAATTATTTGTTTTGGTGTCAATAACGCAATTTTTTTAATTTCATTAATTTTCTTATCAGCGGCAGCTTCAATAATATCTTCTAATTTTTCAGCTTCAATAGGATATTCTTCATCCGCTAATTTTAACAATTCAACTTTATGAACCTTAGCACCAGCTCTATTTGCTAATTGCTCGGCTACATATCCTCCTTCTAAACCTGCAACGATATGAAAACCCGTTTTTCCTATAACGCCTGCAACTTGCTCGATTGAGATATTTATATTGCCTCCTAAATATGGAACATCTCCACAATAATGCTCATCAGAAAAAACAATTCCAACATCAAACCCTTCCGAATGTAATGCATCTATAACTGCTTTTTGTCTTCTTTTAAACTCTTCAAAAGGAACTTCCAATTTCGGGTTTATTTTGTAATAATATTTTCTAATTATTGTCATTATTTTTCTAAATTCGGAATAAATTCTCGTGAGCTTGTCAACCATAATATATCACTTTTGCATTTTTTATTAAAGCCAACACAAATTTTCTTATTTTTTATAAAAATTGATCTATTTTTTCTAAAATCGAAATATAAATTATTACTTCTTCAAATTCATATATAAATTTTAATAAGAATTTTTTAAAAATAAGAAGATATAATTAAAATTAGCTTTAATCTCTCTTATGCTTATAATTGTCTATTTTTTTTATTTCTTCGATATACGGGGTATAATTAAAACGAGGTCTCGGATCGATTTCCAAATATGTTTCAATAAATCTATTATTAGCATCAATTTTTCTATCTTTCCTAACTTCAAGAATATATGAAATAATATCTTCTTGCGTTTTAAATTCTTTTAGTGCTTCAATAATTTTTTCTTCGATTTTCTTATTAACTACAATTGCTTTATTTGCTCTAATATCTGGTGAGCGTTGATTAATAAGAGCATTTTCAGGCGAAAATTTTGCCCATACACTATATTGTAAATATGATTTAATTTTTGATGGAATCCCATAATCTATAATAACGGAATCGCCGACTTGAGGTCCATCAAAAATCGCACTAATGTATACTGCGAGATGATCCAAATGTTCTCGATAGCCATTCGGTAAGATCAAACGTGTTGCCTTTATCCTTCTAAGATTTTCAATATTTTTAGAGAAAAGACCTTCTTTTGTTGACCATGGTAATTTCCATCCAAGAAAATGAATTCCTGAAAAATCAGGTAAATCATAACGAATAATATTTTTCTCACTAATTCCAAGAACCTTATAAGCATTTATAGTTTCTTTTCTACGAATTTCCACAATTCTATTTTTAAATTTAATGTTCGTATATCCTGCTGAGCCATCATGAAATATAATAATATATATATTTGCATGATTCTCTAAGCAGCATAATAAGCAATAGCCTGCTCCTAATATCGCATCATCATCATGAGGGGAAAATATAACAATATTTTCTTTTTCTCCTTTCCAATCAGGAAACAATAACTCGATATTGGTACTTTTTATTTCTTTTTGAAAATCATAAAATTCCATAAGATAAATTTAATTTTTAAAGAAAAAAATATTAAGTTCTATCTTTGTATTTTTATAAAATCTTTTTTTAATATTCCCATAATATACATATCGACGAATTGTTCATCGATAATATAATGTTCTCGTAATAATCCTTCAATTTTAAAACCGCATTTTTTAAAAATATGCTGAGCTTTTAAATTCTCGGTTGTTACAATAAGATAAACTCTATGAAGTCCAAGTTCATTGAAAGCTTTGTTTAAAACTAAATTAATTGCCCTAAAAGCATGACCTTTACCTCTTTCTTTTTTATTTCCTATAGTTATTGAAAGTCTTCCGTGTTTAGCAGGCCAATGTATTTTCTCAATTGCAACATTTCCGACATATGTCCCTTTTGAATTTTCAATAGCGTAAAAAAAATCTGTTTTGCTTTCGATTTTTGTTTTCAACCATTTTAATTCTTCTTTACGTGAAATTGGTTTTGTAAAATATGCATATCTGTGAACAATTTCGGGATCATTTATCCACGTCATTAGATTATCGATATCATTAATCGAAAGAGGTCTTATCCTTGTTTGCTCATATTTTATCAAATAGATCTCCCTATATCCGTTGTATTTTAATCTTTAATTATTAAATCTAATGAGTAACTATCTTGAAATTCAATATAAATTTTCCAAATATTATTTTTTTCATCATAAAGTGAGATATTTTCTTCAGAATCCGAAATTTTTTTATTTTTAGGGAGCATGATATATAAGTTTCCCTTTCTTTTTCCCGGTAAATCAATTATTATATTTATAGTATTTTCTTCATCATTATAATTAAATTCTGTAATTTCTGAGCATCCTTGGGAAATATGGAGGTCGGTTGCAAGTAATATTGGCTCATTATTGAAATCTTCTGTAAATGGAATGGCTGAAATATATAAACATGAATGCGGATTAATTACTCCTAAATCAATATTTTTTTCACTTTTATATTTTCCTATAAAGCATTTATTCCAGAAATCCCATATTAAAAATAATTCCTCATCAACTTCAAGGTTAGGAATAATTTCAGAGATCTTGATATGTTTAGTTATAATATTATCACTCCAATTAATTATAGCAATTAAATATCTTTTTCCGATATCTTCTAAAGTTTCACGTATATAATAGGATGGGAATTTAGAAATAAAAACATCTGGAGGGATTGGATCATTATCTTCCGGATTATAAGGTGGAATTACTAATAATGCATCATTTATTTCATCCTCGGTTAAAAGTGACATATCGTCTGAAATTAATAATTGTCCTCCCGATATACCAAAAATGGTTATCTGAAGTTTAATCTCATCTAAATTTAGTTTGGTATTTGTTCTTCGAATCATTAGACAATCGGGGTCATTAATCCAAAAATATTGATGCATAAAAGAACGATATATCGTTTGAAGTAGAGCACGTTTTAAGGCAGGAGGTGAAATACCTTTTTTTTCCAGAAGTTTCTCGAAAATACTCCAATATGGGGCTGTGTCGGTGCCAATTCTCATAGCATCAACAAGTCCAATACAAGGACCAAGCGGAGCGCCGCACCCCAATAAAAAAGATTCTTCACCAATTCCTTCCCTTATTGCTTCAATCCCCTTCCTAAATAATTGTGCTCTTGTTAATTTTTTATTATAATAATCCCCATCATAAGGGACAGCTGCATGTAAAAAATCTATTTTAAAGAAATTAATTAATTTCTCTTTCTTATTTTCATCAAAAGCGTAGGATAAAGATTTGAAAAACTCACGAATATAATCTAATACTTCATTTTTAGTTAAATCTAAAGGATATAGAAAAGCACCCCAATTGAATGTAGCTTTTATGTATTTTTTACTTTTTATTTTTTTTAAAAACCAATCTTTATGTAAATGAAATAACTCCGAATTTTTCACCGCAAAAAAAGGAGCTGTCCAAATTCCACCTTTAAAACCCGCATCTTTTATTTTTTTAAATAGCCATGGAAGGCCTTTATTAAATTTCTCATTAACTAAATTGAAATCTCCTATTGCTTTTTGATAACCATCATCAAGTTGGATGAAATCTATTGGAACTTCATTTTGTTTTTCTTTAAAAAATTTTAAATTTTTAATTACATCATCTTGAGTAATTTTCGTATAATAATAATACCAGCTACACCAACCGGTCGGAATATCTGTAATTCGCTCCTCTGTGATTAGTGCATTAACAATTCTAGCGTAATCAATAAGGCCATAATATCCTAAATTATTTGTTTTAAAAGATATGAATAATTCCTCTGAATAATTAATCGAAGATTCGGTAAATGTTATATCATCCATGCATCCAAATGCCGTTAATAATTTTACTTTATTTTTCTTTTTATAATCTAAAATTAACCTTGTAAATTGGTCTTTTAAGGATACAAATCCCATTATTAAAGAATTCTTACTTTCTAAATCCGTTAAAACCGTACAATAATCACTGTAGAATCGACCCTTGATTTTGTAATCTTGGTTATCTAGTACACGCCTTATCATTTTGATCGGCGCTCTATACTTGTCTTTTTCTTTTCCAAATAAGATATAACAAGGGCTCCAGCTCTGCCAACCATTTTTAAACCAAGATATTTTATTAAGATTTATAGGAGATTCTTTTCCTGCTAACCATATCGGTTGGTCTTTTATGACAATCGGTGCAATACTATGAACAGGAAGAGGGTTTGGAGAGTGATCCTCAATTTCAATTATTTTAAGGAGAATAAAAT
>CAZVTX010000178.1:0-7672 GCA_964629395.1 uncultured archaeon | reverse complement strand
TTACTTTTTTCATCAGTAGATGATTCTTCGATATTGTTTTTTTCCATAAATCTCCTACTCAAAATTAATAAAAAATTCTATTATAAACTAATATAATCCAAACTTCGATAAATATTTTTCAAAAAAATTCGTTAAAAATAAAAACATATTTTTATAGAAAATTGAAAATAACAGATTTTTATTCTCTTAAACATTTCAATTACGGAACATTGATAACTTCTTTTACTGCTGGTTCAAATTGTTTGATTGCACGCTCTATTCCGAGTTTTAATGTCTGCTGAGCATGAATGCAGCCGACGCAATGTCCTTGTAATCTTACTTTAACAATGCCGTCATCCGTTATTTCTATTAGCTCCACATCTCCCCCTTATAGGGTTTTAAATAAACATTTAAAACCTGTCCATTTGGAGCTGTGGACGAATTTTATCGATTACCATTTTAATTTTTTCTTTATCCACCATTTTTTTTTACCTTTTTTTTATAATTTCTTTATTAATTAAAATAAACATATGTATTTAAAGCGTATCTTTTATAAAATATCGAATAATTACTCAAATAATTTATTATTTTGAAGATTAAGTTGAATTAAGATAATAATTTAAAAAACTAAAAAAATTGAATCTAAAATGAATAGTCAAGAATTTTTTAATGAGCTCCAACGTGCTTCCGAGTTAATGAAAAACGAAAAATATCTTGAGGCTATTAAAATATTAGACAATTTGAAAGAGATAGAAAGGCAAGGAGACTTTGATTATAGTTTGACTCATAAGTTGTATCAATTAATATCTAATTCCCATTCTCTTTTAAATCAGCAAATAATTTTAGAAATCTTAAATAACTATAATGAAAATCAATTATCTTTTAAACAATTAGCTGAAAAACTTAAAGATACTAAAAAATTAGATTTAGATGAAGCAAATGTAAGGAAAGAAGTAGAATTATTAATTTTAAGAGGTAAACTAAACTGTAGACTTGATGGAGATTTAATAGTTTTAGAATAATTCTTACTTTGGAGAATTCTATTAAAAAATAGAATTTTATAAACTTATTTTTAGAAATGATAGAAAATATATTTTAATTCATTTATGATAATCGATTCTTTAGAAAAATTAATTCAAATAAAAATTGTATATTTTGGACCCGCGCTTTCCGGAAAAACAACTTCATTAAAAGCGTTATTTAAACACTTTGGAAAAGAGGAACAAGTTAAAAGTATTGAAAGCACAATTAAAAGAACGTTATTCTTTGATTATGGAACAATTTCATTCCAAAATAAAAGATGGTTGCTAAAAATACATATCTATTCAACGACTGGACAAGATTTCTATGTTGTAACAAGGCCCGTTACTCTAAGAGCGATCGATGGAATAATATTCGTTATCGATTCCCAGAAGGCGGCATGGAAAAGAAATTTAATTTCTTGGAAAGAATTAGAATCGTATTTTGGTGAAGAATTCATAGATATTCCGAAGATATTGGCGTTTAATAAGCAAGATCTCCCCGATAAGTTTAATCCAAATGACTTTTTAAGAGAAATTGATTTTAAAAGATATAATAATATGGAGATTAGATATACAATTGCAATTAGCGGAGAGGAAATCCTTGCATCTTTTGAAGATGTATTAAAATTAATTTTTAAAGAATTATATCAAAGTAAATTAGTTACTACGCCGAGTTTATGAAATGAGATTTATACTTTCAGAGTTATAGGTAATACGGTATCTGTTCTTCCAAAAGTAGGAATTATCCACATATACATACAATATTTTAAATTTTTATAAAAGGGACGTGCAAAATTGCAATGACCAAGGCTACCCGGAAAAAATAATCCCTCTCCATCTTTTAAATCTCTGCAGACACTTTCACCTTCCAAATTAATCATATATTGTGAAATTGCATATTTATCATCGTCAATACACATTATATAAATTTCGGGAAACTCTGGATGTACATGAGGATAAACCTCGGTCTTTCCTTCAGAATTCTTTTCCAAATTTACACTTGTTATAACTCCCTGTTTTAAGGATTCATTAGGAATGTTAGTAAAACCAGACATAAAATATCCATTTTTAATTGCAGTCCAAACGGTTCTATAGGTGCACATTTTCTCTTTTGAACCAAATTCTCCTCTGGGAATAAATTTATCTAACGAAAAATGCTGGACCTCAAATGGAGCATTAATTTTAAAATTTTTTTCCAAATTATATTCAAAAAGGCAGATTTTACATTCTAATTTGTCATTTAATTTAGGTTTTACAATTAAATTATCATTTGGAGATAGGAAAAAGAAATCAAATTTATTTAAATCTATCTTTTGTTCTTTATAGATTAATTCGGCTGCACCAGATAGTAAGCAACCGTTTAATATTTGGGAATCATTGATTTGAAGATATAGCTCATCATTAAAGTAAAAATAACGCATTCTTATATTATCTAATATCCGTTCAATCGGTTTATCTATCGGATCATTTAAATAAAAAGAGAGCATTTTGGCTCTATTATATATCTTTTCAGAACTTATTTCATTAAAATTCATAATTAATTTTTTTAAAAAATTTAATTATATTATTAAAAAGTTATTGGCGTCTGAATTCTTACGGACTTTTGAGAATTGTCCTCGATTATCGAGATAATAGCGGAGATATTTTGTTTCGTATTATATTTGATTTCTTTTTCTTCGTCCTTTTTCCATGATTTAAAGCCTAATAATAACGGTCTCGTTTCAAAAAGTCCTTCTTGTAAACCAGTTAATTTAATTGTAATTCCTTCTAAATCTTCTTTTGAAATATTTTTCATTTTTATAGAATATTCCTTACCTTCATCTGAATCAACCGAATCAATAGAAACCAATTGAAAGCGTTTCTGAAATTTTGAGGTTATGCTATCAAAAATATTCATCCCTCCTGTAGGTTCTCCCGAAAAAATATCTAATTCGGGTCTTTTTTCTTCAATTGGTATTTTCTTAGCAATAGTTATAGGGATTTCAAGCTGAATTTTATCCCTACCAAATTCAGGTTTTTT
Organism: uncultured archaeon; assembly: GCA_964629395.1. GTDB lineage: Archaea > Asgardarchaeota > Lokiarchaeia > Sigyniarchaeales > SOKP01 > CAZVTX01. Next base: position 4,651 of record CAZVTX010000178.1, on the reverse strand, counting down.
AGTCCCAATTACTAAAAGAGACCACTGTGTATAGTCGCCTATTTTCATACCCCATAAATCTTTTTCAGAAGCTTGATATAAATAATTATGTGATGGCTCTGCAATTTCGGGAATCTTTAAGAGCAAAAATCCTTTTTCGGTATTAGAAGTTTTAGCGTCTCCTGCAATAGCCGGTGGTAATTCTTCAACATTGCGGCAATTTCCTCCATATTGACGGCAATAGCATACGATATTTGATTTTTGTAATAAGCGGACTTCTAATTGCTTTAAATTGTTTGATGAATAATTGATTTTTATAGTCTCACCCGGCTTAAACACATCCTTGTTTAAATTAATATTTAATCCGGAAATTGAAAAGGATATAGGATTAGGTAATGGGATTTGAGATAAATCATTTTTTACCTTTATTTCGATTTCCTTTGATTTCTTTACGACTAAATCATCATCAGGATTTATGGGGTTTTTAGTTCTGAAAACCAACTCTATATTATAGGTTAAATTTCTCTTTTTAATCGTTGGAACTACATTTGTTTTTATTAGAATTGCTTTATCCCGTATATATTCTCCCGGTTCAAAAAATCCTCTTGAAAAAATTTCTTCTCTTGCTATTTGTATTTCTTGTTTATTACAAGGAGGTATTGTAATTAACCGTAAACCTGCCCATGAAACTGTCGAAGGTTCATCAAAAATAAACTTAGAGCGAACTCCAAGTTTATCACCGATATATACAGATCCGTTATTTAAGTCGCTTAATTCTAGAATCATAGCTTACAGATAATCCTTTAAGAAATTTTTAATAATAATATATAAAATTATTGCATTTTATTAATTTTTATTATTAAACTTTAAAATCACCAACTAACAAATCCAATCACTTCTAAAATCTTATTTTTTCAAATTTTTTCAATATATTAATAACTAATTTCTGAATTGTTAAAAATTTCTTAAAATATATTAGAAGTAGAAAAAAATAAAATAAAATTTGATAAAAATTGTTTTAAAATTATTCTACATGTGCACTAATAATTAAGTCTGCAAATAATTTCATATCATTAAGTAATGTATTAAGCTTTTCTTGTGAATCTCTATCTAATTCTCCCGTTTTCATAACTAAGACTGAAATGATATACTTAAAAATATATAACTCTATTTCTTTCCCGTCTTCACTTCTTCCTTTAAACTCCGCGCTATCAGACATAAAAACATTTTCTCTAACTGTATTTGCTGCATTTATGAAATCTCTTAGATCTCCTCTAAGCGTAAGCCCGCTGCTAACGCCTTGAACATTATGTACAATAACATTTCCCGAAATATCGGCAACAATCACCTTTGCCTTGATCTCTTCAAGCTGTTCTTCAGCTTTTTCAACATGTTCTTTTAATTCGGCATATGATGATATTAAAATATCCCGAAAGACTTTAGCTAATTTATCTTGCTCGTATATAGAAGTAAGCATGTAATCAAATTCGTAATCTTTAAAAAGGTCAAGAAAGATTTCCTTAGCTTTTTTAACGTTTGTATCTAATAATTCTTTTTCATAATCTTCCGTATCATATTTATGTAAAAGAAGGAATATCCTGGGTTTCTCATTGTTTTTTCTGAATATATCTAAAACCGCCTCAAAATAATTCTTTGCTTCCTCAAATCTTGCCGGATCATGGAGATCTACAACGGGAATTAATATATCGGTACCTCTAAAAACATCAGATTTTTGTAAATATTCTTCACGATATTGCTCTTGACCGCCAAAATCAAATAGTCCAACCGATAATCCTAAAAAGGGATGTCTTCGGGTTTCATACAAAATTGTAGGACTTAAAGATTTAGTATCTTCAGGTGTCTTTTCGGCAAAAGCAACTGAATATAAACTCGTCTTTCCGCACCCGGAAAGTCCAATTAAACTTATTCGCATTTTCTTTATTCCTCTTTTCTTATTAATTTAATTAATAATTCATTTCATTTAATTTTTTTAAAAAAATCTATTTTTTATCTGGAGCAAATTTTAGAGTTTTCGAAAATAATTTTCCGTATTTTTCGGCAACCGCTTCTACTAAAACTGAACCTTCTAGCTTGTCTATGGGATATTCAATCTCTACGGTCTCATAAGGAAATAGTTCCTTTATGGTTGTAACCCATGGATTTTTCTCGAACATCTCTTCAAGCATTACTACACGTATTTTTATGTTTTCCAATGTATATCCAATCGTATTGGTTAATGTTAAATCTAAAATCTTTTCCGATTCATTCAGACTTTTTGTAATACTAAATGCCCTTCGGGTAGTCGTAATTGTTTTAGCCTCTACAGTCTCAGGACCGCTGGTTATTGCTGCTTCTTCTTCGGGTATATCTCTTACGATAAAAACTTTTCTCTTCTGAATATTATATTGACCTACTTTTTTCATTTTCGCCAAATTAAGGACCGCATTAAGATTAATTGCATCATATGGTTCAATAATTAAGTAACCTTTCTTTGCCGCATCCTCCATAATTTCAGCAGCTAATCCATTTCTTGCAAATACGGTATTTTTCTTATCACCACTTCCAACAGACCCAACAGAAATATCGGCGTTTTCTGCGGTAAGATCTGTGCAAAAACTACAACTGGATGCTTTATATTTATGTAATGACCTAATAGAATAAGATTTGACTGGTTCTGATTGGCCCTCATAATAAAGATGAAATTTACCTTTGTTAATATCCATCTTTACAACTTTCGATAAGTCAATTCCATCACTCTCAAAACGTCCGTAAAGAGTCTCGGGTGAAAAAGAGTCCATACAAAACAAACCAATAGTAAAAACGTTCGCTCTCATAAAATATTTTAACATTCCTGCGGGAGATTCTTTCATTTTCTTTACCGCATCTATATTGCAGGGAGTTCCTACGAATGCAATAGAATGATAATCTTGTCTTATTGCTTCCATTAATGCCTCAACAGTTTGAGAATGAGCATATATAGAACCTGAGGCTTTAATAGCATCTTCCTTGGTGGTAATAATTTGAGCAACCGGATGCCATGGTCTATTCGGGTCTTTCATCGTAACTACAGCAGCATCTATAAGTTTTTCATCAAACAAATAACATAGTAAACTTGTTACTGTCCCGCCATCTTGGCCACCAATAACTTCAGGAATATTCGTATTTGCTACATAACCTCTGACAAATTTACCAATTAATTGTTCTGGATCTGTTATTGTCCTTGGACATTGATTATAACATATACCGCAACCAGTACATTTGCCGATTAATTTTGGTTGACCTGTCAAATGATCCCATTCCAAGACAGGACAAACAGCAGCACAGGTTCCGCATTCAGTACAAATTCCCGTTCGAACAATCTCCTTCATCAGCATTCCATAGGAATCCTTTTTACCTTCAAGTTTCTTTTTAATATATTCAAACGAATAATCGTATTTTGATTGAGGTTTATCTACTTCGTTTCCACTCATTTTTAATTCCTATTAATGGTTATTAATCTAAAAAATGGATTTAACCAAAAAAAGATTATTAAATTAAATAATAAGATCGAATTCGGAAAAACTTTTACCTATAAATTATGAATATCATAAAATTTGTTTAAATTAATTTTCGGGATTTAACCTTTTTTCAATATTTTTTATTGCTTTTTCGGCAGATATTCTAACAAGTCTATGAAAGTCATTTAACAGTCGAATTAAGGCATCCAAGGCCGTTTTATCCCCGAATGTTTCTAAAAACTTTATTAAACCAAGTTTTACCTTAAAGCATTCATTAGGATGAGTTTTTAAAAAATAAATGAGTTTTTCTCGGTTTTTTATAAATTCTCTATCAACATTACTATTAGAATTATAATATTTTAAATTTCTATAATAGATATTATATATTGCATCAATCGCAACTTTCTTTAATAGCCAATATATATTATCATTATCTAATACATCTAATAGAAGGTTTAACGCTTTTTTATTGCCTATTTTTCCTAATGCAATAATTGCGCTCTTTCTAACCTCAATATTTCTCTCATTCAGAAAAAGAGAAATTAAGGATTCCGTAAATTCCGATTTTCCAATTTCGCCCAATATAAAAGCTACACTTTCTTTAATTAAATCATTATCAGTATCTAAAGTATTAAGAAGATAAGAATAATCTGGTTGAGGTGTATTCATTAAAATCTTCTTTATCGAATCTATCACACACCATTTTAAATCTACATCAATATATTCGAAATCTGCTTCTTCTTCATTAAGAATTTTTAATAATTCGGGAATAGCCTTTTCATCGCCAATCTCACCTAAAGTGCGCAATGCTGCACGACTGACTTCGCTATAAATATCATCTAAATTCTCAATTAATTTGGAAGTTATTCTAAAATCCTTTATTTTTAGTTTACCGATTAATTCAATTGAATTCCTTTTTATAATAAAATCATCTTTCTCTAAAAAATTCAAGAAATATTCCTTTATCTCATCTTTTATCAGTTTTAAAATATTTATCGCACTTTCTAAAAACTCCTTATCATTTTCATCTAAATTTAATACTATACTATTTAGTAAAGAATCTTTATAGGTTAGAAGTTGTTGAATGATTTCAGGATATTGAATTATTAAATAATTTATATCTCCTAATGACTCATTAATACTACTTATCATACGGTTTATTAATTTAATAATCT
>CAZVTX010000177.1:0-7775 GCA_964629395.1 uncultured archaeon | reverse complement strand
GATGTATTTATAGGTTTAGGTGTTCCTGAGGATGATGCATCAATTATTGCAGATGTATTAATTACTTCGGATCTAAGGGGCATCGAATCTCACGGAATACAGAGATTAAAGATGTATTATGACCGAATAAAGCAAGGAATTTATGAAGTAAAAACTAAAATTGATGTTATTAAAGAGGGTCCAACTACTGCCCTTTGGGACGGCAATTGCGGAATGGGACATGTTATTGCCTATAAAGCCATGAAAACGGCTATTGAAAAGGCAAAAAAATATGGTTTAGGAGCCGTTGCGGTAAGGAATTCTACGCATTTCGGTATTGCGGGATATTATTCTTTAATGGCAATAAAAGAGGGAATGATAGGAATAGTTACAACAAACGCCCGTCCTTCAATTCCACCTACATTTGGCTGCGAACCGATGCTGGGGACAAATCCTCTTACAATTGGAGCCCCTACCGATGAGGAATTTCCTTTTTTAATAGATTGTGCTACATCAATAATTCAGCGTGGAAAAGTGGAAGTTTATGCAAGAATTAATAAACCTTTACCTGAAAATACGGTCATAGATGAAAAAGGAGAAATATTAAGGGATCCAAATTTGGTATTGGAGAAAATGCTTGAAAGAAATGCTTGTTTATTACCTTTAGGAGGTAAAGGTGAAGAAACTGCAGGTTATAAAGGATATGGGTATGCAACAGCGGTAGAATTGCTCTCAGCAGCCCTTCAAAACGGAATCTTTCTTAGAGATACATTAGGTATTGAAGAAAATGGTAAAAAAAGGTTAAAGGTCGGACATTTCTTTCTGGTTATTAATCCTGAATTTTTTATCGGAGTTGAATCTTTTAAGAATACTGCGGGTGAGATTATGAGAACTTTAAGAGGCTCAAGAAAGATTCCAGGAGAAGAACGAATATATACGGCAGGAGAAAAAGAATATTATGCCGAATTAGAAATAAAAAAAAGAGGAATACCTTTAAATAAGAGCCTTCAAAACGATATTAAAATAATGCAAAAAGAATTGGGACTTAGTCAGTATGACTTTAATTTTTAAATATTAAATTAAAAAAAGATGCCATCACTTCGACCTGTAATTGGCTCTGTATGAATTAATACATCTTTTATCTTTTTCTCCTTTAGGTTTATTTTAATTAATTCTTCCAATTCTGTTATTATAGAATGTACTAACGAAATATTGAGATCATCATCCAGAAAAACATGTAATTCTATGATCCAATATTCAATAGATTCCCAGCATTCTAATCCATGATATCCTTTCACGAAATTATTTTGTTTTAAACAAGATTCTATGATATTTTTTATTGAATTTAAATCTTCTTGGGAAATTTCATTACATTTAATTTCTCCATAATTTTCAAATGGAATCTTACTTTTAGCTTCAATATGAGAAATAATTCGGGTAATTTGAGGCACTTGTTCCTTTAATTCATTTTCAAACCTAGTGCATATGATATGAGCTTGTTTTAATGTTAATTCTTCATTTAATACTAAAATCATAGATAAAATGATTTTTTCTTGGAATGATAATAGAGAAATGTCCTTTATTTCAAGGATTTCAGAATAATCCATTTTTAATGATGAAATTAGATTAATAAGGCTCTCTCCTAATGAACTTTCGCTCATTATCGGATACATCTCGATTAAATGCTCAATTTCATATTCAGGAAAATAATTTTCCGTCAAATCTTTAATAATGTGCATGATTCTATTTGCATGGATAATTGAGATATGATCCTCAACATTTATTTTAATATCAAGATATAATTTAGAACCAGAAGCTCTTGCTTTAACTTCTTTTACTCCATTAACATGATCTATGGAGAAAATATCTTTTTTCAATTCTAAAAGTATTTTCGAATCGATTGGATTTATATCGATTAATTCATCAATTCCTTTTTTTATTAATTTAATTGATTGAGCAATAATAATACCTGAAATAATGATACTGAAAAAAATATCCATTGCAAAAATTCCGAAAAGAATGAATATAAAACTTATCATTACAATGATCGCTCTCATAGAATCTTGAAAAAGATTCATCCCTTGAATTTGAAGGGATAGACTTTTTCTTTTTTTTCCTTGCCATATAAGATATCTTGAAAAAATTATATTTACTAAAAATGAAACAATTAAAAATTCTAACCCTAATTCAGCATTTTCAACAAAATATTTTCCCGAAAGGAATGTAAAAATTGAATTATAAATTAATAGAACATAAAGATTTGTTAAAACAATACCTTGAATTAACGCCCCTATTGAATCAATTTTTGAATGTCCGTACATATGTTCAAAATCGGGGGGCTTATCGCTTTTTTTTAATGCTACAAGTGTAAGCGATACAAAAAAAATATCAGTAATTGTATCCATTGTTTCTGATAAGAAACTTAAACTATGTGTTAATAGAACACCGGTTATTTTCAATATTGATTGAAAAATAATAACTATAAGAGCATAAAGCCCAAATTTGAATTTCTCTTCCATTTTTCATTAAAAAATTTTTGAATTTGAATTCTCTTTAAAAGAATAAAAAAATAATTATTAAAAAACCTATCTTTAGGCATACCTAAAAAAGAAAATATGATCATTTAAGTTTTGGAGGGATTTGCATAACAATAAGCGCAGTTGTGCTTACAACGAAAGATTCCCGAATAATTACCTATATCTCTTGACTTATAGCAGCCACAATGTTCTCGTTGACCCTTATCTCTCTCTTTTTTAATCGGTTCACCTATTAATTTCTCAATTTTATAAGCATCTATGCAATGTGCTTGTTCTATTCCTTCAATTTCCAGTAAATCGGGCTGACAGCAAGCTTTCATTTTTATATCATAATTATCACAAATTTTTTTCAATTTTAGGAGGATCTCTCTCTTTTCCTCGAAAGTAAGATTAATCGGAATAAAACCTCGCCTATTCATTCTCTTGATAACTTTAGAATATAGTGTTGCAAATGAAAAGATCATTTCTTTTAAGCCGAGAGAGGCAATATTTTCAATAATATATTCAAACTTGCTTAAATTGCTTTTAATCTTATTTTCTCCCTTTTTTCTATAGATAACAATTGGATCAAAGCGATAACTTATGGCATTTAATCCAAATTCTTTAATAAGCCATTTAAGTTGCTCTAACCTTTGGTTTAAACTAATCTTTAAATTAGGCTCTAATTCTGAGGGTGAATTTATCGTAAATTGGAAGAAATGTCCCTTAAATTGACGGAAAACACATTTATTTTTATTATATACTTCAATCCATGGATCAAAATTTTTAGACCACCAGACCCAACATTTTACGTCTTCAGGTTTAAGAGATATCCTTGAGACTTGTTTAATATTAAATGGATTTACAACATCAACAAATCCATCATTAATTCGATTTAAGACCCAATCCATATGAAAGGCGGGAATATCTGTCCTACGAGAGCAAGAAATAATTTCCGACTTTACGATATTAGATTTTATATTGGAAGCCACTTTCTAATTCTTCTTTTGATTTAATTTTTATAGATTTTCCGTTTAAAATAATATTAATTTTATCAGAAGGAACATCTCTTCCTGAAATAATTATATAATCTTTATCATTAATAATTTTGCAATCAATATTAACCTCATTTGGATTAATCTGATAAGAATTAATTAGAATTCCATCAATTCCAAAAACATTCTTTTCTTTAAAGTCAATAAAGAGATCTCCGAAATGTTTTTTTGAAAATGCAGTAGCGGATACTGAAGTTCCAAAACCCCAATCAGCCATCCAATATCCGGGCACTCTTAAATCATTTCCCGAATGTCCATAATTCTCAACAACAATCCCTCTATCCACACCATCGAGGGTTCTCACACCTAAAACGTTTCCAGGACATATTTCAGCATATTCCCTTAACATCTGCATGGCCCAACTTGCTCTTAGAGTAGCTATTGCCCGTTCCATATACTCTATTTTGCCCGTAATCAAATAATATTCCATATAGAGGCGCACGAATAATGCTTGTCTGGCATCACTCAATTCGGCATCAGCATTTTGTGAAGCAAACCCTCCGAAAGTATTATAACTAATATAAGGTAAATTCCAAATTTGCTGAAATAATGATAAAATGGATAATATTCTCTCACCCGTTTCAAGATATTGAGGCTTAGATGTAATTTTAAACAATTCTTTAAAACCATCCGCACACCAATAGATGCATAAACAATTCATGACATGTTTTTTGGTATAATCATCATAAAAATCAAGAGGGAGGTGAGTGCAGGAATAAAATGGTTCAAAATCATGCCATTTATCTTCAGGTATAATTTCGGAGATAATATAATTGGCAATTTTTTCAGCTACTAATATTACATCATTATTTTTAAATTGATTATAATATTCCATCATAAACATTAATGGTGCACCCGAACTTGCTGAATTCTTCAAAATATCGCTGATGATTGGAGTATTATTATCCTCCTTAAAATCAATATAAGCCGGAATTTCACCATTTTCTAATTGAATTTCTTTTAATAGATTGAAAAAATCATCGGAAATTTCTTTTATTTTTTCTCGCTTAATATTAAAATCTTTTGAGAATTTTAATGCCCAAAATAGTGTTATTGAGCAATCTACTATACTATACATATCTATATAAAGGAATCCTTGTAAACCCTTAATTATCGAGAGCTCTGCATCTCCAAGTGAAGATGGTAGGATTACACTTGGTGAGATCCCCCTAATGCGGGGTATATTTAGGAATGTATTAAATATTCGTTCTCCTTTTTCTTTTAAATCATTATTATTCCATAGTTCTCCAAAATATCGGAATCCATAAGCAGACCTCATATTATTAAACCATGCATTAAACCAAACTTCAGCATTTCTTTTAATAACCGGAAAAGTCTGCGTAAACCACTCAAATCTTTTAATCCAAAACGGACTATTAGATAGAGACATAATTAATTTACTTAAAAAAGATTCCTTGCTTACCAATTGAGACATATTTTTTTTAATTTGTTCTTCAATGCTGAATTCCTCTGGTTGAATAAAATTAATTTTAGATTTTCTTTTTCCCATCCATGAGGTTTGCCAAAATCCGCCGCATTTTTCACCATTTATATTAAAATCGCCCCAGATCTTATGTCGTTCTATAATTGCTTTAAAACCTTCTTCGGCATTTTTATCATATGGAATAACTTGAGGCTCTAAACTACTTTTGAAAAGCCTTGAGCCGTATTTTTGCCACAAAAAAGTATTAACGGATTCTAATATTTCTTTAATCGGTTTACCTTTAAAAAGGATTATAAAATAACCAAACGTTAGATCAGAATTTGCCCTTAATTTCCATCTTTTCATGGGTTTATGCTTAAAAAAAATGTGTCCAACGGGTTTATAATCGCCAAAACCATAAAATAATTGGGGGGTTCCATTGAATTCCCTGGATTTCAAATTAAAATCTATAAAAGAACGATAAGGACGATTTTTTCCGAGAATATCTAAATCCGGAATAAATGCAAAAGCATAATCTAATTTTTTATAGATTATTACTGGGGACCGATAAACATGGTCTCCCATTATTAATCCTTCTTTCGGCCTAAGATGAATTGCCCAGGTGAAATCCGGATTATTTCCTAAAAATATTGCATAATTTACGCCGTATTGGGAAATAAATATTTTCTTTTTATTGGATAATGAATATTTAATATGAATAATATTATTTTGCTCTATAGAATATTCCAAGTTTAAAGATAAAAATTTATCATCCAATTTGTAAAATAATTTATTTTCAGTCTCATTTTGGAATGAACACGGGACTTTGTAAATATCATATCGAGAGCGAAAATTTAGAGTACTAAAACCTTCATTACTACCTATTATAGAAACCCAATTATCCCCATCTTTAATTTGAATACATTCGGATGTAAAACTTTCATTCTCATCTATTATTAATCTAATTTCTTCCCGCTCAAGTATCTGATTAATTAAAATCACCTTAATAATTTTTATAATATTAAATCGTGGTAAATTAATATCAAAAGCTACAACCAATCCACCATTGTCTATCCATTTTATAATAAATATCGTTAATCATACTATATATATTTCAAATAAATAAGCCCTGCATAATAGGCGAAGATTGTAAGCAACAAAAGAATTATATATATTATTAAAACATTTTTTAAATATTTGTTTATACCAGTCTCAGATCTAATTTCAGCTTTTTTCTTTTTTTTAAACTTTGCAATTGCATCTATTTCTTTTTCTGTTTCATAATAATCTGCTCTTTCAACTTTAGGAATTAAGATTAGTTCTTTATTAAGAATTTGGCAAAATTGTATTAAAGAACGAATAATTAACTTGAGATATTTTTTTTTAAGACGATAGCAATATAATCTAATTATTTTGATCTGATTATTAATAAAAAACTTTAATTTATAATTATATTTTGTTTTTTTAAAAAGATATTTCTCTTTAGATATCTCCAGTTTTGCTATATCCTTCCATAGGATTTGTTGATATAAATGATTTTGGAGATATATTTCAATTTTTTCACTGGAAATCAAAAATTTAATTTTGTCAATAGGAAGATCCGCTTTTAAATCAAATTTTAGCATACGATAACTTACAAAACACATCAAGAATGATATTCCGTATCCCATTAGTATTAGATTTAGAATTACTCTCGAAGATTTTCCTAAAAAAGAAAATATTATTACATATATAATTATAATAATTGGTGCGGCTGAAAAAGAGAACAATGATATTGCAACATTAAAATAATCGCTTTTATATGAATGTTCCACTTCAAATATTTCTTGTTTTTCTGTCATAGTAAATATTAATAAATATTGATTTCATAAACATTATTAAAATAACCAGCACTTTCCATCTTTACCAATTACTCCTAAAATAAATCCCCACAATGTAATCATTAAAAAGCCATACAAATAATTATGATTCATTATATAAAACATAAAAGAAAATAGATATATTAGTGATGCAAAAGCAAACGGATACGTTATGATCGTAACAAATTTAAAGAATCCGTCCCTTTTCATTCGCAATTCCCTATATCTTACATTTAAAAAATAATTTTCATTATTTAAAAGAGTCATAAGACTTTTTAATATGAAATGCAATATAAAACAGCCAGAAACAATAATAATCAAACTTACAGCCCAAATAATACATCGAAGCGCTATTAGAATCATATAAGAAAGTAATAGACTAAATTCATCATTTTTAAATTCAATGAAATTAAATGTATCTATATAATAAAATCCCAAACCAGCATATATAATCGATATAAAAAGAGGGATATAAAATTCTATTTTTGAATTAAATATTTCATACACTGAATTTTTATACTCTTGGTAGATTTTATCGGATTTAAATAAATTTTTATTGAAATTAATTAAATCATGAAAAGTCTTTGGTGCATTTTTCGACATCTTTAGCATAGCAATGACAGTAATTATAAATATTAGATCAGAAAGAAATAGTCCAGATTCAATGTAAATAGTGTATAAATCAAGAATTAAAATAAGATACCAATAAGATAAATATATTAAAAAATAGCAATATTTAAAGATGGTATTATATTTGGAGAATATTGGAAATATAAAGCAACAGAAAGTGAACGTGGATTAAGGTTTAAAGTCAGAGATGAGAAGATACAACATGTCGATGTTATGCCTTCCCATATTTATGAAAAAGAAGAAGAAAATGCCTTAAAAGTAGAAAACATGGCAAAAATCCCACTATATTATTTGCTGAATGATATCAAAAATG
>CAZVTX010000176.1:4533-7796 GCA_964629395.1 uncultured archaeon | reverse complement strand
CCTTAAGTTTTATGTCTAAGCATTTTTGTCGGGTGAGTGTAAATTATCAATTAAGTTTTTTTTTATTAAGAACTTAGCTCATTTGATATAAATTAATATAATTAATGAAGTTTTAATAAATAAGAAATAATTTACTGAATCTTTGATACTGCCTTTTTGAGTAATTCTTCCGCACGTTTAGTAAATTGACTCAAAATATCATCAACGTTCTCTTCAGAATCAATTAGACCGACTGATTGTCCCGCCAGTATTGCTCCATTTTCTACATCACCATGATATACCAATTCGTATCTTTCCATCTCTTCTTCTAATTCTTCCATGCTTAGACTCGCTTCTTGGGCCATTTTTTCTTCTTTTGTTAAAATTTTCCCGTGTTCCAATGCATATTTATTTTTGAGAAGTCGAATAGGACCAAAAGCACCTGTAGTCATTATAGTATCTTTAGCAGTAGCAGGATAAATCAATGCTTTATATTTCTCATGAAATTCACTCTGCTTAGTTGCAATAAATCTGGTTCCCATAGCAATAGCATCGGCACCAGCAGCAATTGCCATAGCCAAACCTTCCGGTGAAGCAAAACCACCGCAGGCAACAAGAGGATAATCAGGATACTTTCTAACGGCTTGCTGAACTAAAATAAGTGTAGTTATCATCTCATAACTTTGATGTCCGCCGCCTTCGGTTCCTGTAACAACTAAACCATCACAACCTGCATCTACTACTTTCTGGGCTAACCACATAGCGGGAGCAACATGAAAATGCTGAAGAGTCGGACATTTTCTTTTCCAGAGATCTGCAACTTTTCTCGGAGATCCCGCCGAACTTAGACCATAAACACATTGCTCTCTTAATTTTGGATTATTTTCAATCCATTTAGCAACGGCTCTAGCTAAGGGAATTGCATCGGGTTGCATCCTGGCAACTCTTATATTAAATCCGAAAGGTTTGTCGGTATGTTCTATTATATATTCCATAGCATTTTTCATTTCGGTAATTGAATTCTTACCTCTCAGATTGGTATGGCTGAGAACACCTAATCCTCCAGCTTCTGAAACGGCAAGACATAACTCAGTGGTATAAAATGGTCCCATAGGGGCTTGAATTATCGGATATTTTATGTCAAATAATTCAGTAATCCTTGTTTTAATCATAACTCATCACCTTTTTCCTAATTCTATTAAAATATGCTTAATATCATATCTTATACCTCAAAATATAATTAATGCAATCTATTATTTATATTTATAAAAATCTTTTACTGAAATGGAAAAAAATATAATTGATTTTTATGAATTCAATTCTTTCTATTAGAGATTTTGACGAAAAAGATAAAATTATTAGATTATTAAATTTTGCAGATGATATTAAGAAAAATCCGGAAAAATATTTTAAGGCTCTTAAAAATTACACTATTATTTTGATTTTTGAGAAAACATCAACAAGAACAAGAATTAGTTTTGAAAGCGGTATTTATCAATTAGGAGGTAATGCAATCTATTTAGATTGGCGGACGGCAAATTTTCATCTTGGAGATTTAAAAGACGAGATAAAATGTATTTCCCGATATGTTAATTTAATCGTTGCGAGAGTTTACAAGCATCAAACCCTCGAAATTATGAAAGATGTATCAAATATCCCCGTTATTAATGCTCTATCGGATAAATATCATCCTTGTCAAATTCTTTCCGATTTGATGACAATAAGAGAGCATTTTAGGCGTTTAGAAGGAATTAAAATTGCATTCATAGGAGATGGTAATAATGTATGTAATTCTCTTATAATTGGATGTACATTTTTAAATATTCCTATTACTGTTGCGACGCCGAAGAAATATCGTCCGCTTCAAGAGGTTTTAGATTGGGTTAAAAGTCAAAATTTGGACGAATACTTGAAGTTAACTGAAAATCCCGTAGATGCAGTAAAGGATGCAGATGTTATTTATACAGATACTTTTGTATCTATGGGTCAAGAAGCTGAAGCTGAAGAGAGATTAAAAATTTTTAAGCCCTATCAGGTAAATTCGGAGCTTCTTTCCAATTGTGAAAAAGATTATATTATAATGCATTGCTTACCTGCTCATAGAGGTGTGGAAATCACAGATGAGGTTTTGGATTCAAAAAATTCAATAATTTTTGATCAGGCAGAAAATCGGCTTCATTTACAGAAAGCACTTTTACTTTCTGTTCTAAAAGAGAATTTCCAATTATAATAATTTATTTGTTATTTTTTCTTAAGAAAATCTGGTAATATTCCCTCTAAGCCAAGTGTTTTTAGTAATGTATCCTTCACATTCATTTGGATACTCATATTTGCCATTTTATCGAGTGCCTTTTCAAGTGAGACGGAGAAGCTATCTCTCATGGTTATTATTGCTTCTGAGGTAATTTTCAAAGATTCATAAAGAGTTTTATTAGTATTGCGTAATTCTTCGGTCATCTCTTTCATGCTTTTTGTTAATTCGGTGCTCAAATTTCCGATTTTTTCCGATAAGTTTGATATTTCATTATTCATAATTTTTAATTGATCTACCATTTCTTTCATTTCTTCCTTTAAATCCTTTATTCCTAACATAATATCATCAAATCATAAATTTTAATTCAAATTTGAAAAGATTCATTCAAAAATATTGATTTCTATTCCATATTTTTTTAATTCTTCTATTAATTGTTCGGTATAATAATATAGAATACAATTAAAACCGAATGACTCCGCCAGATTAATATTTGTCTTCTCATCATCTATAAATAATGCATTTTGAGGTTTACAATCCAGATGTTCAATTAAGATTTTATAAAATTCCGCATGTTCTTTATTTAATTGATAATCATAGCTGAAAATACATTCGTTAAAATTTTTTAAGAAGTTATATCTTTTATCCAGATATTCAATACGCTCTTTAACATTCCCGCTAAACGCCATTATCTTATAATTTTCTTTTAATTTTTGCGTGAGTTCCGCCATTTTATAATTTGGTACGTAAGAACCAAACCAGAGATGATGTATATGATGCTTTTCTTTTTTGGGAATATTTAATTCGGAAATTGTACGATTTTCAAATTCTTCCATTGTTATTAAGCCAAGTCTTATTTGTTCCCCAGGTGTTCCCGGTTTATTACTGAATATCATTTTAAGCCGTTCTACATCTTTAATTTCGTAAATTTCTTTAATTTTAGCCATTGCGATTACGGAGCCATTTGTAAAATACACACCGCCTAAATCAAAAACAATTGTTTTTATTTCGGGAGGAGCCATTAGAAGATTTT
>CAZVTX010000176.1:0-4433 GCA_964629395.1 uncultured archaeon | reverse complement strand
CAATCGCTCACTTACACGGTTAAGAGTTATATTTCTAATGATGATATCTCATTAAGAGTTTCATTTTTAGAAAATATAGAGGAAATTTCGGAACATAAAGGATATTTCTTACCATATCATTATTCAGAGGATTATCCTTATGATGATTTAGAAGTATCATACATTAAAGCAACATATTCCGGAAATGAAAATCCTATAATGGCAACTATTCTTTATCCTAAAAATAATTCGGATGGATCTCAACAATTTCCCGAGATAAAGAGGGATGATTCGGGTTTAAGATATATTGGAGATAACGATTTTCTATATTATAACCTTGAAAATAAAAATGTAGAATTTTCAGACCCTGATATTTATTTCGATGGAAAGTTGTTTTTTATAAGGAAAAATATGACAACTCCTAATCTTTTGGAATATTTTTATACTCAAAAATCAAAAAATTTAAAATTTAAAGGAACGGAATATCTTTCGGCTTCTGACTATTTAGAATATATTGTGGTTAATTATGGAAATAATTCTCAGATTTCGGGCTGTCTTAAAGCAAATAAAGATGATAAAGATGTATCAATAGAACTTTATTGTCCTTTTACCGTGCAAACTTTTAAAATTGATGGGATTGATGCCTCATTTTCTCAAGATGGGTCAAAAATTATATTTGAAATATCTGGAGCTAAGTCTTTCGTTATTAGTTCTACGAGTAAACATTATAATCCCGAATATGATTATTTAAGGGATGATTTTGGAGATAAAAAAATGCCGAAAGAAAGTGACTATGAATTTAATTTAGATTTAATTAAAAGCTTAACACATCCATATTCTTTATACAATTTAAACGAATTAGTAAATATTAGGAAGAAAATAAATGATACAAATAAGGTATGGAATAATTGGTATAAAAGTTATACATCCGATGTTGATAATATTAAAAAACCTGAAGAAATTGATCCTGAATCCAGATATTATTATATTTATAAATTAGCACTTAAATTTGTAATTGAAGGCGGAAATACTTATTTGGATAAGATTAAGGATTTTCTCGATGTTATGGGAGAGTTCCAAAACTATTCCCAAGATTTAAGAAGGGCATATGCCGTGCAAGCATATGCAACTGTGCTCGATTTAATTTATGCAAATTTGAGTTCTTCAGAACAAAAAAAATATGAAGAATATTTATATCAACAAGCGGAACCTCTAACGCATATGGACCTATACCCCGATAATAATCATTGCGTAGTAGATGCTGGCGGCTTAGGAATGGCGGGTCTTGTTTTAAAAAATGAATCGATGATAAATATTGCAATTAAGACAATTTTGAATTATTATTATACGAAAAATCCTAAAGATGGAGGTTCTTATGAAGGGTATAGCTATAATGCTTTCGCTATGGATGAAATAATGAAATTTGCAGTTTCTCTTAAAAGATTAGGAGGTTATAATTTATTTGAGGACGACCAGATACTTGCAACATTTGATTTTATGGCAGAAACACTGGGACCGTTAGGTATGCCCTCGTTATATGAAGACTGCACATTTTCCTCCAGACTTCAAGAGGTATTATTAGTTGCTGCGGCAAATATAAACAATACATATCCCGATAAAGCAGCTCATTATCAATATATATGGGAGCAACGTCAAAATAATACCAAATATGAATCTAAAAGTTCGGGATATTATACATATCTAAATGGCGGGAGCTCTAACATAAATCGTATTCTTTTGTATAACTTAAACAATTCAATTAAAGCCGAACCTTTTAAAATTAGAAGAGAAGTCTGGAAGGAATCCTCAATGGCATTCTTGCGTTCTTCCGAAGAGCCTAATGCACTATTTTTATCCTTTTCATGTAAAAATTATTATCAAAGCCATACTCATTATGATGAGAATAGTTTTGAGATTTGGGCTTATGGCGCATATATCGCAAATAATCCCGGTTATCCCGGATGGGGCAGTAAACATCATGATTGGACAATAAGTACCGAAGCTTCAAATACACTTTTAATTGCAGGTTCAGGACAATTACAAAATTTTGGAGAAGGATTAAATATGAGTTTTTCATCTCCTTATTTGAGTGTAGTCGTCGGAAGTGCGATGCAGATTTATGATGACCCGGGTTCTTTTAAAAACGCTTTTGAATTCTATGTATTAATTTTTCTCGCATTCATATTACTCGGTGTATCCGTTATCTTATTTTTCTTAATAGCTAAGAATAGAAATAGAGAGGTTTTAGAAGACAAATTAAATAGCAATGAAGAGGAAGATATAGAAGATAGACAATTAAATTTATCTAAGGGAAATCTAATAAAATTAGTTTTTATTCATCCTAAACAAGCCCAAGAATATGTATTTCATGAAGATCCATATAGAGACAATGCAACTTTTATGAATAGAGTAATAAAATTAATTCTATCGGGATTGATTGTTATTTTCTTTATAATTGCCGCTTTAGATACGTTTACGGTTATTAATTACCATACACAATATTATGAATATAAGTATAAATGGTTGATTGACTTAATTCCTTATTTAGAATGGGGCATTCTGATAATCGGAAGCATCTTGGGGGCATTATTTTGTCTGTTAATTCTTGGTATTTATAATCGTCTTAATACTTTATTGGCTTATAAAGCTTTAGAAAATTTTAGAACTGATCTAACGAGAAAGAAAATTAAATTTATTTCAATTTCAAGTACAATCTTTCAGATTCCGGTTTTAATATTTGCATTCCTTTTGATATATTTTACTACAGGACAGAGTTTTAAAGAAGGAATCCGATTATTATTCACAGGACTCGGCTCAATTAATGAGATTTATATGACTCTTCTTAGTGTACTGCTGGAATTTATTAGAAATTTCTTTATAATTTTAATATTTGAAATACCATTTCTTATCTTAACTGCCAGAACATTCGGATACGGACTTGAACTAAATACATATGGTTTAATACCAAAATCAAAAGCCAGAAATATCGCAATTATAAGCATCCTCATTGTTATTGTATTTATTATAATTAGTTTTTCTATTTTTTACATTTTGACGAAAATGACTTTTTCATTGATTAGCATTGAAGCTTCGACGAAATAATTTATTTCACCACTATTAAATTAATTTATTTTTCTTTTTATCAAAATAAGACAAAAAATTATGAGAAATTTACTTAAAATTGCAATTTAAGTCTTTTTTTTATTTAATATAAGAACTAAATATTAATTATTTTATTAATATTCCAAAATAAAGAGTAATAAATACATAGAATTACATTAGTAAAAAAGTTGATTTAATTATGAGCGAATGGAAAGAAAACATTAGCGAGCTAGATGAACAAGAGAGATCACATTGCACCGGATGAATTTTCATTGATACCATTTATTATTGCATTAATAAGGTAAAAAAATGGCGTTTTAAAAGAAAAAATAGGAAAAATATTTAAATGAAAGGTGAGATAATAATATGAATGAAGAAGACGAGAATCTTTTAGAATTGGATTATGATTCTGAATGCTATTATTCTACTTGAGATTTGATTTCATTGTGGTACAAAAGATTTCTCAGAGCACAGAAATTAAAAGAAATGCAAAAACAAAATAAAAAATAAATCAATATTCAATCTCAAAAACTAAGCTGAAAATGTTAGAGCTTAGTTTATGCGTTTTGCGAAAACGCGAGATTGACATTTTTCCTTTATATTTTTTTTATTGAGTTACATTTAATATACCGCGTAATTTTTCGGCTTTCTCATAAAATTCTTTTGCGAGGACATCATCACCTAATTCTAAGCATATCTCAGATAATCTATCAAAATATGAAACTGCTGCATTAAAATCATTTTGGGCAATTGCTTGTTCTGCTTGTTCTATAAGTGAGTCTCGTTCTTTTAAAGGCTTTAAGAGGGGTGATACTTCTGCACTCATTTCCAGAATATCCGCAATTATTTGAATCATTTTTTCCCGATTGTCGGGATCAATTGCAATCATGGAATAAGCTTTTAACCCTAACAATTCTTTTACTTTATCAGGCGAAAGAGCATCAGGTAGGTCTTGCTTATTAGCAATAACGGCGGCATTTGCATATGGAGCTTCAGTTTTAATTAATTCAATAAAAAATTTACTTTTTTCTACATTTTCAAGTGTAGAATCGACAATTAATAGGACGGCATCGCTTCCTTTAATAAAATTATTCCATAAATAACTGAATTGTTCTTGACCCGCAAAATCCCATAAATTAAATTCCAATTTCCCGATTTTTATTGTCGCACGATCGCCCGTAATTGTAGGAATATGTTCCATAGGTATTTCCTCTGCTTTAATTAATCGGGTTATCGTTGTTTTGCCAACACCCGCAAATCCTACAAGAGAAATCTTAGGGCGCAGATTACGATGAACATTGTCTATTATCGGATCCAAAATACTTAAAGTAGAAGGATCAATAGAATAAATC
>CAZVTX010000175.1:0-7811 GCA_964629395.1 uncultured archaeon | reverse complement strand
TTCTTCCCGTACACATTACCCTAATAGGTCTAATATTTGTAGGATATTGGAATCGGCTTACACCACAGGTATCTGCACCGGCATAGCTACACCAATTACATAGAAAAGCTACGATTCTTGGTCTTTCATCTACATATTCACCCTTTACAGCTTCTCTAATCATCGGATATATTTGATCGTCAGCAAAATGACTCATTGTTATAGCACCCGCAGGACATGCTGCTGCACAATCACCGCATCCTTTACATAAAAGAGGATTAGATTCTGATACGAGAATATCATTATCAAAATTTACTCCAATTGCCCCAAAATTGCATACTTCTTCGCATTTCTGGCAAGCAATACATAATGCAGGATCTACATGTGATACAAGCGGTTCATTTTCAACTTCTCCCGATATTAAAGGAATTAAAGCATGGGCAGCAGCCCCTCTTCCTTGTGATATAGAATCTGCTATACCTTTCGGACTATGGCAAGTTCCAGCGAGATAAATACCATCCGTGGCAAAATCAACCGGTCTTAATTTTACGTGCGCTTCCAAGAAAAATCCATTCTGATCTCTCGCACATTTAATCATTTCACCGAGTTTTTCGGTATCATTAGGTATAAGAGGTGTAGATAAAACTACTTTATCAGCTTCAATCGTTAAATCTGTTTGGGTTAAAATATCTTTAACATTAACTTCGATTTTTCCATTAACCTCCTTAACAACCGGATATTCATTAAACCGTATGTAATTAATATTTTCTCTTGCTTTCCAATAGTATTGCTCTTCTTCGGTTCCAACCCGAATATCACGATATAATACAAATATTTTAGAGTTGGGATAATTTTCCTTAACGTAAAGAGCATGTCTAATCGATTCAGAACAACAAATTAGTGAACAATAGGTAACACCATTACCGCCTTCAGGTTGCCTTGAACCTACACAATGTATAAATACAAAAGTCTCTCCATCTTTTAATTCATTATTTCTTAATTTCTCGGAGAGCTCTAATTGAGTGAAAACATTCTCATTTTCGCCGTATAAATACCATCCATGAGGTTTATATTCATGAGCTCCCGTAGCAACAATGATTGTGCCAACATTCAGAGTAGTTTCTTGATTTTCCTTTTTATTTTTTACTTTTACCTTAAAATCACCGATAGAGCCTTTAACATCTACGACTTCTGTATTAAGATAAGTAGTTATATTCTTATTAGCGTTAAATTCTTCTAATATTTCATTTAAAAACTGTTTGGAATCAATTCTATCAAAATTTATTTTATATATTTTGTTTAATTGACCTCCTAATTTATCTTCTTTCTCGATGAGATGTACTTTAAAACCCTTATTTGCAATTTCAATTGCCGCACTTAATCCGGCAACGCCTCCACCAACAACTAAAGCTGCAGGAACGACATCACCTTTTATTTTGAATTCGGGTTTTTGATGAATTACTCTTGCTACACCCATTCTTATTAAATCCTTTGCCTTATCCGTAGCTTTATCCCATTCTTTCATGTGAACCCATGAATCCAATTCTCTGATGCTTACGAAATTAAAAAGATATTCATTCAAACCGGCTTCTCTTATAGTTTTTTGAAATAAAGGTTCATGAGTTCTCGGAGTACATGCAGCAACAACAACTCTATTTAAATTTAACTCTTTAATCTTTTCTTTAATAATATCTTGAGTTAATTGAGAGCAACTATATTTATTTTCCATAGCAAAAACTACATTTGGAAGTGTTTTAGCATATTCCACGAGAGCAGGAACATCCACATAACCTGCTATATTAATTCCGCATCTGCAAATAAAAACGCCAATTCTCGGCTCATCAGTTGGCTTAACTTCTTTAAGTGGAGGGAGTTCTATCTTCATTTCTTCTTCGCTCATAGGAATTGCATGAGTTGCCGCTAATGCTGCTGCACCTCCGGCCTTTGCAACAGAATTTGCGATATCATCGGGAGATTGACAGGAACCCGTAATATATATTCCATCTCGAGTGGAGCGTAAATCTTCCGTAGAATCCTTTGTTTTAAAAAAGCCGAATTGATTCTGTTCAATTCCTAAAATTTTAGCTAATTCTCCCGCATCCTTTCGGGGAGTCACGGCATTTGCAAGGACAACAAGGTCAAATTCGCTTACTTCTACTTCTCCGGTATCCAAGTTTGCATGTTTTACGAATAAATTCTGATTTTCCGGATTTTCACGGATATCGCCGGGAATTCCTCTATAATATTTAAGACCATATTCATTTTTTGCCCGTTCTATAAATTCTTCTTGGTTTTTACCGATTACCCTTATATCGTTAAAAAATATTGTTACTTCAGTATCAGGAGCATGTTCACGGGTAATAACCCCTTCTTTTGTTTGATACATACAGCAAAATTTTGAACAATATGCACATAAATCTTCATTTCTAGAGCCAACACAGCTAATAAAAGCGATTTTATGAGCATGTTTACCATCAGAAGGTCTTAATATCTCGCCTCCCGTTGGACCGGAAGCACTTAATAATCGTTCATATTGCATAGCGGTAATTACATTTTTATATTCTCCATAATGATATCTTGCAAGAACAGAAGGATCCAATTGATCGAATCCGGTTGCAACTATAATCGAGGCAACGTTATATTCAACAATTTCATCTTTCATATCCCAATTTATTGCTCCGGCTTCACATTCTTTTTCACAGAGTTTACATGCATTTTTGGTTAAATATAGACATTTTTCCGCATCAATAACGGCTTTTCTTGGAACTGCTTGAGGGAAAGGGATATATATTGCCGTTCGATTTCCCATTCCTTCTTCAAATTCATTTGGAATTTTTTTCATTGGACATTTTTCCATGCAAGCGCCGCAACCAGTACATTTGTCCCAATCGACATATCTTGCCTTTTTTAATATTTTTACTTTAAAATTTCCTGCATCTCCATCAACCTCTTTTACTTCAGAATACGCAAGGAGTTCAATATTAGGATGTCTTGAGGCTTCAACCATTTTAGGTGCAAGAATACAGATACTACAATCAAGTGTGGGGAAAGTTTTATCTAATTGTGCCATTCTACCTCCAATAGAAGAAGATTTCTCAACAAGAATTACTTTATATCCTTGTTCAGCTAAAGTCAGAGATGCTTCAATACCGGATATGCCTCCGCCAATAACTAAAATCGAGCTTAGTTTGTTATCGGTCATAATAATCCAATTTTTATTTTATTTTATTTTTTTATTTTTAATGTTAGGTTTTAATACTTATTTAAACGGTAAGATTATCGTTTTTGAAAATTTCTTTTATTTTTCACATTGGAAAAATGATTAATGTAATATTGTAATAAAATTATATATAAAAGTTTCTTTTTTATCCTAATTTAGTCATTAATTATCGATTTTTTTCATAAAAAAAGTTATTAAATGAAAAAAAAATAACGATAAAATTTCGAAATAGATCGGTATATTAGGATATTATCATCTATGTTAAAATTTTTCGTAAAGAATTTTTTTGTTTTTTTACGAATAAATTATATTTTAAGTCATACTTTTTTGTAAAAGAACCCAAAAAAGGAAAAATTTTTTCATATTTTAATCAAATATAGAATTTTTCACAGAGATGTAAGCATTCAAAATTATAAGAAATAGTTTTATAAATGAGTTTGATGAAATAGTAATTACTAAATTTGGAATAGGGATAGGTGATTTTTATAAAAATTGTCATTTGTGGTCCATTACAATGCGGTAAATCTTCATATATTAAATATATTGATAATAAGGCCTTAAATGTTGAGGCACGAGGTATTAAAAACGAATGTATTACCGTAGGTTTAGATTTAGGGTCAATAAAATTAAATGGTTTTGATATCTTTTTATTTGGAACCCCGGGATTGTTACGTTTTTCCGTAATGCGGGATGTTGTAGTGGAAGGTGCTGATGGTATAATTTTTATGTTTGATGCTTCTAATAAAAGTAGTGATGCAGATGCAATTACAATTTTAAATCAAATAAGGAAAATTATAGCCCCCAATACTCCAATTATTTACCTTGCAAATAAACAGGATATTCAGGGAGCACGTAGTGCAGAACAAATTAAAATTGATAACAATTTACATGATTTTGAAATTATTCCTACAAGTGTAAAAACCGGCTTGAATATAATGGAATCTTTAAAAAATATAGTAAATAAAGTGTATAATAGGTATAAAGAACTTCTTGAGATGATGAAAGATTATGAAAATGATATAAGAGGTTTAGCGGAAAAGCTTCATTATAATAAGCAGCAAATCCGTGATTTCCTTAATAATTTAGAGATAAAGCGTTTTATAGAGATAGATAGAATCAAAAAAACATATAGAGTTAAAGGAGGCTTAAAGAATCTCATTTAATTTTTATTTCTCTTTTTTATCAAAATTAATAAATATGAAGTTAAATCTATTTAATTCTTAAATAATAACATATAATTTAGATTGATTAAAAAATTGCCTAAAAGGTAATTCAATTGTTATATAAAACAAGAAGCGAAGATACAATTATATTTCTCGCGATAACACCGGGAATTACCGATATAGATAAGGTTTCTGAATGTTTAGAGGAATTTTTTGATAAGAAAAAATCGATTGACCATAATGATCGATTTAATCTTATAATATTTACAGAATCCGGCCCTAAATATTTAGAAGATTTTACTCTTTATCCCGAGCATGTTATTAATGCATTAAATAAATTAAAGCCTGAAATGGTTAGAGCAAATTTAGCAGGGGGTATATTCTTAGCCGCAACATTTACCGCCGAAACTTTTAAAAAAATCCCGGGAAAAGTATATCGGCTTATAATTTTATCCGATGAGGGGTCTATATGTATAAAGGAAGAGCACTTATTTTTTATTGAAGATTTGTTAAAAAAAGTAAAAAATATACCTTTTATAATGGATGTTGTTAGAATCAATACCGAAGCTCAACCTAAAGAAGATTTAATTTTAATGAAATTAGCTAGGCAGACAGGCGGTAATATCTATGAAATTCCCGAAGTTATTTCGAAAAAGCGTGAGATTTTAAGAGCTATGAGATTAGAAAAGGAACATGAGTCATCATCGGTTCTTTCTAAACTTTCCGAAAAAACTTTAAGAATTGCAAGTTTTCTTATAGGCGATTCCGTTGATTTAATAAAGAAAAAGCATAAAGAACCCGAAAAGATTAAGGATTTAATCTCCGTTTTGGATATTTTAGCGGAAAAGAAAGAAATTCCTATTGAGGTTCTTGATGATGATGATAAAATGGATATCCCGGATGAAAGTATTCTTTTTTTTGAAAGCTTAGCCGATAAACCAATTCCCGTAAAAAATGAAAATAGAGAAAAATGTTCAATTTGTTTTACATCAGTAAGAAAAAATCAAGAACAACTGCAGTGCCCTTATTGTAAATCACTTGTTCATAAAATTTGCTTGGCCATATGGGCTAAAACGTCATATATCAGTAAAAAAACACCATATATCTTTAGATGTCAGCAATGCTTCACGCTTTTAAGGTTGGATAGAGATTTCATTAATTTAGTGCATTCCGTAAAAACACCAATCATAGAGATTTTAGATTTGGACGATATAATTTTGGAAGAATATTTAGAGAGTTTAGAATCTAAAAAAGGACCAAACATTATTGGAACAGAAGATTCTTTTTTCGTTGAATCCGAAGATGAGGAAATAGAAGAAGAAATCATTACGGATTTATTGGAAATAGAAGAGGATACAAATTCCAATAGTTTTGAATATGAAGAAATATCTGAAGAGGATTTACAGATGATATGGTGCCCTCATTGTAATGCTATGATTACAAATGAGTATGCACGTTGTCCTAGATGTAATAAACCTTTAAGTTATGAGGATCGAAAATTAAAACCCAGAGTTTCTTTAGCCGATAAGCGATTAAAAGAAAAAGCAAAGATCCAGCGTCAGATAAGTGATCTTCAAGTACAAGCGAATTCAGATTATAAAATGGGAAATTATGAGGAGGCAATATTAAAAGCAGAGACTATAATAAAACTTGCAGAGAAATTAGGAGATAAAAAAATTATCGAGCAACAAAAAGAATTTATTCAAAAAAATAAAACTTTAGCTGTTGAAAGAGCACAGATAAATAATATTAAAAGAAAATTAATATATTTACAGGAAAAAGTAGATAAATTATTTAATGAAAAGCGTTATGATGAAGCAAGAAAAGTTATTGAGCATTTTAAGGAGAAATATTCTGAAATTCTTAATAATACGACGATCCCCGTTGTTGAAAAATATTTAAAAGAAATTGAAAAGAAATTTGAAAAACATTCAATAGAACAAAAAGATAAGTTAAAAATTGAATTCTCCGAAGAGGTAAGTGTTGAAAAATCAAAAGAAAAAAGTATTATAGAAGAGCCTACCTTCGAGGAAGATTCATTACTTCAATTGAAGGATGAGATTGAGCGGATTGAATCGGCGATAAAAATGTGTAACGAGTTAGTTAATAAAAACGACTTTGAACGTGCTATTAAGCTAATTGATGCTACTGTAAAAGAAATAAAATCCGAAGAATTACTCTCTTACCGCAACAAATTAATTGAAAAGAAAAATCAAATAATTGAAAATAAGAAAAAATATGACACTATTTTAGAGAAAATAAATATTTTAGAAGAAAAGTATAGAGAAAAGAATAGAAATGGAAAATTAAGAGCTGCAGAGATATATGCTATAAAAATAATTGAATTAGCTGATTTAATTAACGAATTTAGTTTAAAAGAAAAATATTTAAGAATAAAAGAAGAGATCAGAAGTAAACTTGATGAATTTGAAAAAGAATTAGGGCAAGAAAAAGATTTATCTTCAAAAAATTTAGAAGAATTGGGTGAAATTATTTCAATTGAGAATGGAATTATTCCTACTTTAGAATATCTTAATTTTAAGGATATTAAAGAGATTGTAAAAGAAGATTCAGAACAGATTATTAATTTAATTGCTTCTATTATTGAACAAAAAAGAAATGAGTTAAAAGATAATATTTATGTTTCGATATTTGCAAAAAGCGAAATTCAAGATGCTGAAGAATTACAATTTGATATTCCTATTAAAGCAAATAGGGTTGTAAAGAAAGTAGATAAAGAAAAGTTTACAGAAATAGTAGAGTATTATTCGGAATTATTATTTAAAAATCCTTTTAATTCAAAGGCGGAATTGATTGATATTAAAGCAATAGTTCCTTATAATTATCAAATTTCAAATATATTGGTGGAAAATAATGATAAAAAAATAAATCCTAAAGAAAGCACTATAAAGGACGGTCTATTAATTCAATTGAGTTTTAAAAATATTCCTGTTAATAATGAAATAAAAATTCGATTTGCCTTGAAAAAGCGAATTTCCCGTACGATAATAATTGCAGAAAAATCACGTTTTAAAATAATTAAGACGTCTTATAACATTAGTCCTTTAGAAAAATTAGGATATTATAAGAATACGATTCCTCTAAAAATAAAAATCCAAAATGGTCCCATAAAATGGCTCGTTATTGAAGATATTATCCCTAATGAATTTATTCCATTATTATTAGGAGAAGAAAACTTATTATTCGCAGATACCGCACTATCACCTCAAGGAAAATTAGTAGGATTTATTTTTGAAAATTTGAATAATAAATCGATAATCATCAATTATAAATTATTTGATTCTTTTATTTTTGAGAAATTTTCTATAAAATTAAAGGCCCATAATGAAAAACTGGAAAACTTATTAGACAAAAAAGATTTAATAAAAATAATCAGAGAAATTAAAGATTTCTCTAAAAACTTAGAAAAAATGTTCGATTAATTTGAT